>JAYULE010000098.1:0-3517 GCA_043763845.1 Sphingobacteriales bacterium | reverse complement strand
TCGTTAATAGAATAGCCCATAACGGTTAACACAGCAGCAATAAATGCTTGGTCAATATCTAAAGAGAAAGGCACAAAACCGTTTAGTAACGAGAATATTGCTAGTAATACCAAAACATCGTGTAGTAATGCAACAATTGCAGCTGCACCAAACTCCCATTTTTTAAAGCGTATTAAAATGTATAAAAACACTGCCAAAATTGCAAATAGTACTGCGTAAACTGCATTGGTTTTAATATCGTTTGCTATAGTTGGCCCAACTTTTTGCGCATCCATAATTTCGTATTTAGCACCCAATTTTTTTAGTCCTGTGTTTAATTTATCTTCAACAACATTTTCAATATTTGGTGATGTATCGTTTATTTTATAGTCGGTAGTAATTCTAACTCCACTACCGTAACTTTTTACTTCTGGTGCATCGTTATCAAAAGCTTCGGTTAATACTTTTCTAACATCGGCAGTGCTAATTTCTTTACCAAACTCTACAACATATGTTCTACCACCTTGAAAATCAACACCTAAACTAAAACCACGGGTAAACATAGAAATTATACCAGCAACAATAATTACTGTTGATAATAAATAAAACTTACGACGGCCTTTTATAAAATCGAAGCTAGAGCCTTTAAACAATTTTTCGGTTATTGATGTTGAAAAAGAAATTTTTCTGTCTTTACTAATAAACCATTCGATTATTAAACGGCTAATAAATATTGCTGCAAACATTGAACATAAAATACCAACAACCAATGTGGTGGCAAAGCCTAAAATTGGGCCCGAACCTAACAACATTAAAATTACACCCGTAATTAAGGTAGTAACGTTAGAATCTATAATTGCCGAATATGCGTTTTTATAACCATCGGCAATGGCTACTTTAATGGTTTTACCTAAGGCTAGTTCTTCTTTAATACGTTCGTAAATTAGTACGTTGGCATCTACCGACATACCAATGGTTAAAACCAAGCCTGCTATACCGGGCAAAGTCCAAACTGCACCAATTGATGCCATTACGCCAATTACAAAAAACAAGTTAACCAATAACGCTGCGTTGGCAACCCAACCCGCTTTATTGTAATAAAACACCATAAACAACAATACTACTGCTAAACCAGCAATTGATGATATTAAACCTTTGTTTATAGATTCGGCACCTAAGGTTGGCCCTACTACGTATTCGCCTATAATTTTTGCAGGTGCTGGTAGTTTACCAGCCTTTAAAACATTGGCTAAATCTTTAGTTTCGTCAATAGTAAAGCTACCAGATATGGAGGATACACCATTTGGTATTTCGCCCGAAACTCGGGGAGCAGTATAAACCGAATTATCTAAAACAATTGCAATACATTTATTATCGTCTTCGCTTTGTGGACTTCCAGCGGCGGCGGCGGTAATTCTTTTCCACTCTTGCGCACCAGTACTGTTCATTGTCATGGTAACCTCGGGGTTGCCACGTTGGTCTATATCTTCGCGGGCGTTAGAAATAACATCGCCCTCTAAGGCTGCTTCTCCATTAATACCAGTAGGTTTTATAGCATATAATTGAAAAACTTTAGACTCTGGCGAAACCGCTTTTATACCCCACAACAATTTTACATTTGATGGAATAACAGATTTAATATCGGCCGAGTTTAGCATTGCATTTACTTTTGCAGTATCTCTTTGTGCACTGTAACCCACAACCGGACCAGGGCTTAAACCTTGCTGGCCATCTTTACCTTGTTGAGTAGCTGGCGATAACAAAGCAAACAAAGGGTTTTTCTTTGCCATTTCAATAGCGTTTTTCGAGGTATCTTTTATCGCAACATCTTTTTTAGCAGTTAATAACGCTGGTTTATCTTTACTTGCTGTTGTATCTTTAACAGCAGTGCTTACAGTGGTATCTTTAGGTGCTTTTGCTGCTAAAATATTATTTATGTTTTGTAACAAAGGGAAAATTTCGGTATTATCGTGAGCTTCGTAAAACTCTAACTTTGCCGACCCTTGCAATAACCTACGTACACGTTGTTTATCGGTTACTCCCGGCAATTCAACCAAAATACGGTTGCTACCCTCTTGTAATTGTATATTTGGTTGACTTACACCAAATTTATCAATACGGGTTCTTAATATATTAAACGATCTATCAACCGCCGATTTGCTTTGACGCTCTAAAAAAGATTGTACATTAGCATTTGTTGCGTTTAATAAAATATCTGCAGAGTTTTCTTTAGTTGCATAAAACGTAGAAAGTTTACCATTAGGCGAAAGTTTTTCAAATTCTTTAACAAAAACTTTTATAAAGCCATCTTTAGAGTTTATAACTTTTGCTTGCGCATTTGTTAATGCTAGGTTAAAAGTTGCATCGGTTGGGTTGTTAGCTAAAGATTTAACTAAATCTACCAACTCAATTTCCATGGTAACATTCATACCACCTTTTAAATCAAGCCCTAGCGGAATTTCTTTTTCTTTAACAAACTGATAAGTGTGGTTAAATAGCGGGTAAACTGGCTTTGTGCTTATAGAATCAAGATAATTTCTCTCCTGTTCTAAATTGCCTTTGGCAAATTCTTTCGCATCATTTTCAACTTTGTTAGCCACAAACGTGAACGAAAGTGAGTACAAGCAAGCAATTGTTGTGATAATTGCAGCAAATTTTATTATTCCTTTACCTTGCATTTTATTTAATTGGGTTTCTGTTCAAGATGGCAAAGCTAATTAAATTTTTAATTTACCAAATCGTTAAGCCAATTATATTCGTACTAAAGTTATTAAACTAAAATCTAAAGCATTTTTATCGTTTTTTGGGTAAAATACGTTTTCGGTTTCTTTCCATTCCGTAGCTAAAATCTCCGGAAAAAACACATCGGCAGCAAAAACACCCTCTACTTTAGTTAAATAAATTTTGTTTGCCAAGGGCAAAGCTAGTTTGTAAATTTCGGCACCGCCAATAATAAATACCTCTTTTTGGGCATTACAAGCTGCTAAAGCATCCGCCATAGCGTTAAAAACCTGTACACCTTCAATTTTTAAATTTTGCTGTTTTGTAATTACCATACTTTGGCGCTTAGGTAGGGGTTTACCAATCGAGTCGTAAGTTTTGCGACCCATAATTATAGTATGGCCAGTGGTGGTTTGTTTAAAAAACTTTAAATCGGAAGGTAAATGCCACATCAATTGGTTGTTTGCGCCAATGCCATTTTGCTGGTCGGTGGCTACTATTATAGTTATAGTCATTTTTTTAAGGAGTAGGTAGTGTTAAAATAGTTAATGGTTAATGGGCAAAATTATTTTTAGTACGTTATTTTTGTTTATATTTTTTTATTTGGGCGTATCCCGAAAAGGGTCGGGCTTTCCGCTCCAATAATTTTGCTCCTCTAACCCCAAAGGGGGAAATGAGGGAGCAAAATTCCTGCCTGCCGACAGGCAGGGATTTCCGCTGCAATCCCTTACGCAAAACCCGTTTAAATTAAAAAACTTGTTAAAAAAAATTGCTACAATATAAAGGAATTTAATAGTTGGTAAACGTAACATTTTAT
>JAYULE010000097.1:0-3531 GCA_043763845.1 Sphingobacteriales bacterium | reverse complement strand
TTGTTTTTAAAGTAACTTGAATAATTATTAAACGGTTAAAGTTTGCACCCTAAAATATTAAAGTAACTTACATTATAATAGTGAGTTTCGGTAGGGTTAAATTTTCTATTAAAGTAAGCAATTGATTCAATCTCAGAACCTTCGAAGTCTAAATAATCATATTTTTCAGAATGAATACGAATAATATAATCAAGTAAATGATGATTTAATCTAAATTTTTTATACTCTGGGTGTGAACCAGCCAATATACGATGAACTGTTTTATGATGATATGCCCCAAGTTCGAAGGCTATTAATTCGCCTTCGTTATTAACTAAACTAAAACTGTATAACTTATTTCGCAATGCTAGTTCATCGCATAATTTGGAAAGTTTATCATATATAGGTAGTGAAATTTGGGGAACTTTATGTTGGTAAAACTTTATATAAAAGTTTATAATCTCCTTGGTATTAAAATTTTCCAAATATAAAAATGGAGTTGGTGTTTTAAGGTATCGAACTAAATCTGGTTTATATGATTTTGAAATATTGTGGTAAGGTAAATTTATTGGCAGGATATGATTTATTTTTTTTTTGAATTTTTTATCAATTTTACATTTTGTATTAAAAGAAATCGCAATTTTAAAAAACCAAAAAGGGATTTTTTTTATAAAAAATTTATACATATTTTCATCATCTCCATAATAAAAAACTCCTAATTGTTGGCAAAAACAAGGTTGGTAAATAGTACTTAAACCGTATCTTTTTACCCATGGTAGTGGCATAATTGCTTGATAATCATCGAGTACAAGCGCATCCCAATTATCAGATATACTATCCAAATACCAAGAAAAACCATATATCATTCCATTATGGGATAATTCAATACAATTATCCCATTTTCGTTTATCAATATCTTTGTTTTTAATGTATTTTATGGGCATAGTATCCTAATTTAAAAAATTACAGTAATTTGAATGCATTCACCATATTTATTTGAAATGCTCTTGAAACTGCATCTAAATAATTCGAATTAAAAAATACAGTATAACTATCGAAGGCAACTAATTTAGCCCATTCGGTATTATTTATTTCTTTAACCATAATTACAAATGTAACACCTTATTTTTACCTAAACTTGTTCGTAACATAGCTTTTACAATTTCGGTATTTATAATTGATTTTGCGCTTTTGTTACCTTGTTCTAACGGTATGCGTTGTACGTTTTTGGTATATTCATCGGTTTTTAATCCTGCTGTACCAAAAGTAATATCTAAATGCTTGTTTTTATATATTTCTTTAAAAAAATCGCTATTAACACCCGTATCGGTAAAGGGGAATGCGAAGGCTTTGTAGTTTAAATTAAATTGCTGACAAATATCGTCAACACTATTTTGGGTTTGGTATAATTGATTTTCTAATGATAAATCGGCGTACAAAGGATGATCAATACTGTGGGCACCAAAACTAAAACCTTGGTTTATTAATTCTTTAATTTGTACTTTGCTGAGATAAGGTTGTACTGTTTTTAAAAAACTATCGAAGCTTAAACCTAGTGCCAACCCAATTTGGTCTAGCAAATAATCATCACTGTATTTAACGTTTAGCAATGTTTCAAAAACTTTATCATCGGATTTAAACACCAATGGGAAAATTTTAAAAACCATTTTATTGATTTTATTCTCTTTTATAAAATCTATTAACAAACTTACTTTGTATCGATAAAACAAAGCTTTATTATCTATAAATCCACTATTTAAAAAGCATATAGCTGGTATGCCTTTTTGTTTAAGTATAGGCGCAACAACGGTATAAAATTCTTTTAAGCCATCATCAAATGTTAATAAAAAAGATGGTTTTTTTAAATTATTGCCTGTTTGTAGAGAATTATAAAAATCGTGAAAACTTACAGGTGTAAAATTTTTCAATAAAAAATCGAGGTCGTTTATAAAGTCTTTCTTTGATTTTACTGGGTATAAATGTTTAATGTGAGGAATATTTTCATCAGAAATTATGTGGTATAGAGGTACTATTCTTGTTTGCTTAGAAATTTTCACTAAAAAATTAGTACTTAAATAGTTTGATAATTTTAATATACTTTCTTTCATTCGCTTTCGCTCTGTCCTCTAATTGTTCAAAACAAATAACCAACAACATCGTAGCCGTTTTCTACCTATTTATAATCCAATATTACTAATAATTAAACACCTATAATACTAATATTAAACCACAAGTAAACAATTGTTGTTTTTTGGGGATAAATACTGTTTAATCAAAATTAAAATCAAAGCTAAAATCAACAACACCTAATATAAATTTATTGGTTTAAACCCCATGGTAATCCAAAAATATCACACAAATAAAACGGTCTAAATTAGCTAATTCCATTTTTTATTCCCAAATTTATGGGATAAAAATAAATTTAAATAGTATGAAAAAGTTAAACATTTTTTTGCCACTATTTACCCTCTTTTTTTTAATTGGCTTAAACAACCTAAAAGCAAACGATATTATTGATGATATTACCCTAACGATTAAAAATACCGATAGTAAAGCGCTAGCAAAATATTTTTCACAATCGGTTGAAATTGATATTTTAAACCAACATAACACCTTTACAGCAGCACAAGCACAACTTTTGCTAAACGATTTTTTTAGTAAAAATAAATCAACTGAAGTAAAAGTGTTTCATAAAGTAACATCAAACCCCAAACAACAATTTGCTGTAATATTATACGATACTTTAAAACTAAAATACCGCATAAGTTTACAAATAGGTGCTCAAAATGGTAAGTTATTAATAAACCACATTACAATTGAATTAAACTAAAACATAAAGAGCTATAAAAATTTTATAGCTTTGGCATATCACAAAACAAACAATTTGGATAAGCAGCACATCAACCAATTTATAAAACAAGCTTTAGCAGAAGATGTTTGCGACGGCGACCATACATCGCTTGCTACCATACCCTTGCACACCCAAGGCAATGCCCAATTAATTATTAAAGAAAAAGGCATTTTGGCTGGTATTGCTATTGCGCTTGCAATTTTTAACCAAGTAGATAGCAGTTTAAAGGTAACTCAACTTTTACAAGATGGCGATGCCGTAAACTTTGGCAATATTGCACTTACAGTAAGTGGCAATGTACACAGCATTTTAATTGCCGAGCGTTTGGTACTTAACACCATGCAACGTATGAGTGGCATTGCAACCACTACAAACAATATTGTACAATCGTTAAAAAACACACATACCCAAGTTTTAGATACCCGTAAAACAACTCCAAATTTGCGCTTTTTAGAAAAAATGGCGGTTAAAATTGGTGGCGGCGTAAACCACCGTAAAGGCTTGTACGATGCTATTTTAATTAAAGATAACCATATAGATTATGCTGGCGGCATAGCACAAGCTTTACAAGCTGCACAACAATATATAGAAAAACATAAAAAGCTACCCTTAATTATTGAAGTAAGAAACCTTAACGAATTACAACAAGTTTTGGCTATTGGCGGAGTGGATAGAATTTTGCTAGATAATTTTAACTTTGA
>JAYULE010000096.1:0-12771 GCA_043763845.1 Sphingobacteriales bacterium | reverse complement strand
AGATATTGGCACAACAAAAATATGTGTTATTGTTGGTCGTAGAAATGACTATGGCAAAATAGAAGTTTTGGGCTTGGGCAAAGCCGAATCTTCTGGCGTATCGCGTGGTGTAGTTATTAACCTACTTACTACTGCAAAAAGCATTATAGCTGCTGTAAAAGAAGCAAGTGCGCAATCAAATGTTGATATTAAAGTGGTAAGTGTAGGTATTGCGGGCCAACATATTAAAAGTTTACAGCACCGTGGTATATTAACTCGTAAAGATTTAAGTACAGAGATTTGTAAAAAAGATATCGACAGATTAATTGATGATATGTACAAACTGGCCATGAACCCTAACGAGGAAATTATACACGTTTTGCCACAAGAATTTACGGTAGATAACGAACCTGGTGTAAAAGACCCAATTGGTATGGCAGGCGTAAGGTTAGAAGCTAATTTTCATATTATTACCGGTCAAGTTGGTGCTATAAAAAATATTTTGAAATGTGTTACCAACTCCGATTTAGAAACTCAGGATTTAATTTTAGAGCCTTTAGCCTCATCCGAATCTGTGTTGAGCGATGAAGAAAAAGAAGCTGGTGTAGTTTTAGTTGATGTGGGCGGTGGCACTACCGATGTAGCCATTTTCCACGAAGGCATCATCCGCCATACCGCTGTTATACCATTTGGAGGAAATATTATTACCGAAGATATAAAAGAAGGTTGTGGTGTAATGAAAAACCAAGCCGAATTGTTGAAAGTTAAATTTGGTTCGGCTTTGGCCGATGAAAACCGCGATAACGAGATTGTTTGTGTGCCCAGCCTTAGAGATAGAAATCCTAAAGAAATATCAATAAAAAACTTGGCAAATATTATTCAAGCCCGTATGGAGGAAATTATCGAACACGTATATTACGAGATAAAATCATCTAATTATGAAAATAAATTAATTGGTGGTATAGTTATTACAGGTGGCGGTGCACAACTAAAACATATTACCCAATTAGTAGAGTTTATTACAGGTTTAGATTGCAGAGTGGGCTACCCTACCGAGCATTTAGCCAAAAATGAAGCCCTACCAAAAAATGTGTACGAAGATTTAAAAAGCCCAATGTACGCCACTGGTATTGGGCTATTGATGAAAGGGATACAAAAAATTGAAAGCGAGTTAGAAAAAGCGAGTGCTTCAACTAAACCAGTTCAAGAAACCATAAAACCAACAAAAAATAAAGGGCTTTTTGCTTCAATTTTAGAGGGTAGCAAAAAGTTTATTAAGGATGATATTAGTGATACCGACTTTTTAAAGTAATTACTAACAACTCACTATTTTTCCACAGACTAACATTTGTTGAAAACTAATGTGGAAAATTTTATAAATTTACAATACAAGAAATTAAATAGTTTACTTACATAAAAAACTGATTACCAGCCTTATGAAATTTGAAATGCTAAAAGAAAAATCATCTATCATTAAAGTAATTGGTGTAGGTGGTGGTGGCGGAAATGCTGTAAACCACATGTACAGGCAAGGTATAGCAGGTGTTGATTTTATAATTTGTAATACCGATGCCCAAGCTTTAGAATTAAGCCCAATTCCAAATAAAGTGCAACTAGGTGCTAGCTTAACCGAGGGTATGGGTGCAGGTTCTATTCCCGAAGTAGGTAAAAACTCGGCTATCGAAAACATAGACGATATTAAAGAAATGTTGGGCAGCAACACACGTATGTTGTTTATTACTGCGGGTATGGGTGGTGGCACTGGTACAGGCGCAAGCCCTATTATTGCAAAAGCCGCTCGCGAAATGGATATTTTAACAGTTGCTATTATAACCACGCCTTTCTCTTTCGAAGGTAAACGCCGTAAAATGCAAGCCGAAGATGGATTAGAAGAATTAAAGCAAAACGTAGATTCTTATTTAGTAATTTCTAACGATCGCCTTCGCGATATTTTTGGTAACTTAACTTTAGGTTCGGCATTTGGCCAAGCCGATGATATTTTAACTACAGCCGCAAAAGGTATTGCTGAAATTATAACCTTACCAGGTTATATAAACGTTGATTTTAAAGATGTGCGTACTGTTATGAAAGATAGTGGCGTAGCCATTATGGGAAGTTTTGCTGCCGAAGGCGAGGATAGAGCATTTACAGCTGTAAAAGGTGCGCTATCCTCCCCTTTACTAAAAGACAACGAAATAGAAGGTGCTAGCTATATTTTACTAAACATAAGCTCGGGCACTAAAGAGGTTACTATGGATGAGGTAAGTATAATTACCGATTTTATACAGGAACAAGCTGGCCTTTCGGCCGATTTAATTTGGGGTAATTGTAGCGATGAAAATTTGGGAGAAAGCATATCTGTAACCATAATTGCAACAGGTTTCCAAACCAAAGAAGAGCGTGAACAAACTCGCCAAAATGTACCTATTAAACAATATTTAACACCCGAAACCCCTTTAATTAAACCAATAAATCAACTTATAAACGGTAATATTTCATCTATAAAATTGCCCGATGTAGAGCATCCTTTGGTAAAAAAAGAAAACAAAACTCAGGTAGATTTATTTAGCCAAAGTCTTATTTATAAAGATAGAATACACGTTTTGCCCGATGTTTTAGTTAATACCAATGAAGTTATTAAACATCAATTAATTGAAGAAGAAAAAGACGAAGAAAAATTTGAAAGTGATGAACCTTCACCTTTAAAATTTGATGTTAAAATTGCAGCATCAGAGTTTTTAACTCCGCCACAGCAAGAAAATTCGCAAAAAGTAGAGTATATTGAAGAACCAAAATTAGAAGACATAGATGCGCATAAAACTGACGATTCTATGGAAGAACAATTGCGTATTTCTAGAGAAAGAATTTTAAGATTAAAAGCTTTAAGCCTAAAGTTACGTACAACAAATGGTTTACAAGAAATGGAAAATGAACCCGCTTATAAACGTAAACAAATGCAAATGAACGAGGTGCAGCATTCATCCCAGCCGCAAGCCTCTCGTTTTACCGTTTCTTTTGATGATGGGCAAACACAAATTAGACCCAACAACTCTTTTTTACACGATAATGTAGATTGATTTTTTAAAACAATATGCTGAGCCATCTCTTTAGTTTAGGGATGGCTTTTTTTGTGTGTGTATGTGGGATTTAGAGGTAAATTTTATTTTACTATTTCAAGTATTTAATTTTATTTTAGATTTTTGATTGAGTCCCAAAAAAATGTCCTATCATTTTTAGTTAATTCTACCAATCGAAATTAACTAAATCTTTTAATAACTTTTAGTGGCTCTTTTAAACGTAGTTGGTGCTTGTTTACAACTTAAAACCCCCAATATTACTACCTCGTAACCCACAATTTTAAAAACAATTAACCAAGTTTTATATAAAGCTTCACGGTATAATTTGGTTTTAGTAGGTAAATTTTCACATTGGGCATACATTAATGGGTTACTTACAATTTTATATAGGGTGCGATTTATCCCCTCAGCTATTTTTAAAGCGTTTGTAGGTTGCTCGTTTACTAAGGCTATATAATCCACAATTTGAGTTAAATTGTGGTAATTATTTTGGGATTATTACTAAAGTATAAATTTTTGTATCTCAGCTTTCTTTTGCTCCCATTTTAAATTAAATGTTTCTAAAGACATTTTTGGTGACTTTTCTGCTACTTCTATCCAATTTAAAAATTCTTTGGGTGATAATTCTTTTTCCAATAATAAATCGTTGTTGCTCATAGAATTATTAAAAAAAAATTCTAAATCCTTATGTTGTGCAGTAATATTTTGCCAATCGTTTATGGGTATAACTACTGCTGTTTTATTTCCTAAATTATCAGATAAATATTGAATAGCCATTTTTAAAAAATTTGTAATTTTTTAAAATCTCAAAACAAATATATATAAATAGAGGTTTGTTTATGATTAAAATAAACAATTTTTTTATGAACAATTTACTATTAGCACCGTGTATGCATATTAGCGATGGCCTATGCCGACAAAATTATTCGCTTAACCGTTTATCTACCAAGCTATCGGCTTGTTGGTTGGTTAAAAATTTGCCTTCTTTAATTTGCGCCTTTGATTTTTCTATTCTTTCTATTTGATACGGCGATAGTATTGGCTCGGCAGATAGATTATATTTTCTATCCATAATTTCTTTAACAGCAAGCAAAATTTAACATCATCAATATTAGCAATGCTTTCGTATAATAGTGATTTTATATTTTGAGTTAGCATACGGTATGGTTTTTTTTAAATGTAGAAATAATTTGTGGGGAAATTTAAGGTTTCTTAAAAGCCTGCTTGGATAGAAAATTGTTACTACCTTATTTGTCAGAATAATGCCCTATTGCAGAAATTACTTGTACCGAAACTAATAAATTATTAACTGTATAAACTATTCTATCTTTTTGATTTATTTTACGTGACCAAAAACCCGATAAATTATGTTTCAATTGTTCTGGGTTGCCAACTCCCACAAACGGATGATTTTCTAAATCCTCAAATATTTTTGAAATTTCATTCAAATTGGCCTTATTGCCCGATTTTTTATGTTTTTGTAATTGCTCTTTTGCTAAATCGGTTAACTCAACTATAAACTTTGCCATAAGTTTTTTGAGGTTACCTTGGTTCTGTTTTCGCTTTTTGCAGCATTTAAAACCATTTCAACAAATTGAGGAGTATAAGGAGTGTTGTTTTTAGTTTTCTTTTTTTCAGAATCAGTTTCAATAATTTCAACCCCTTCTTTTTCTGAACTAAAAAAGTTTAACATAGAGATTAATGTTTTACCAGCTTTAGTTCGCTCGTTTATTTTAAGCATTATGGTTGTCATAATTTTTAATTTTAAACTATAAAGGTAATAATTTTATATTTTGAGTTTTAATTTGTTTTGATTTTAATGTAGAAATTATTGATGGGAAATTTATATTGGAAATTTGGATAGTATGCCGTTGAAATATTTAGTCTTTTTGGGTGTTTTTTTTAGGCGGGGTTAGTTTTATATTTTTTTAATTCCCCAATTCCAATTGGTTTTTTACAAGGTTAAAATAATCGGCTTTGTTTTTTACCAATTGCTGGTGGTTGCCTGTTTCGGCAACAGTACCGTTTTTAAGTACAATAATTTGATCGGCATTTTTTACAGTACTTAACCTATGTGCGATAATTAAAACCGTTTTACCTTTAAAAAATTGTTGCAAGTTATCGTGAATTATTTTTTCGTTTTCGGCATCAAGTACTTACATCTAAAATTAATTTTTTATTAAAGTTCACAACTATCTAAAGTGCAATGTATAGGTATTATTTTTCTTTTTAGTGATAACTCAATATAGATAAGTTGACCTAATTTTGTGATTTTTAAAATATATAGAAATGGTATAAATAGCCAGAATGGTGGTATTCTTAAAAATGTATAATATAAAGAATTATAGCCATAATGCCATTTTGTATTATATGATGCCATTTGCTGTTCTGCTAACTTTAAATTGATATCGCTGAATAAATTAGTGTGTAATTCATTCCGTAATTGTTTAACTTTAATTAGTTTTAACCAATTTAGTTTTTGAATTAAAATAGCAAATTTGGTACAAATGGGGCAAAAGTTATCGTAGAAAATGGTTAAATCTTTCATTTAATTCGTGATTTAATGTCATCAAGAGAGTTATCAGTTTCAACAGTTTCTTTTTTTAATCCCCTATTAAATTTAAATGAAACACTAAGCCTTATCCAATTACTATCAAAACGTTGGTTTATGTTTGAAATTTGATTTTTAATAATTGAAGTATTTTTAAATTTATATGTTCTTAAAACATCATTACCAATTACCGAAATTTTCAATTTATCATCTTTAAAGGATTTAGTAATACTAGCATTTAATGAGAAAATGTTATCTGTTTTATACGGTCCTTGTATAAATGGTGCAACGTAATCAGTAACTATACCAGCTTTTAATTTTTTTGCTAAACTAAATTCGTTGGTTACAGATACTTGCCCAGACCACAAAGCAGCACTAATTTTTAAATTATTATCACTAGACTTTATAGAGTCATAAAATACGATACCATTAAAATTTAAGTTCCACCAATTAAAAAAATCGAGTGTTAAATTAGATGTAATTGATAATGAATTACCCCTTTTAATATTATACGGTGTTAACGTTGTTGATAAATTTTGATTGTTTTGAATGGGTGTTTGGAATATTTGATTTTGATTTACGGAATAAGCCACACTAAAAATATAATTTTGCTTTAAAATATATTGGAACTCCAGTTGATGAGATATAAATGGTAATAAGGCAGGGTTACCTACAAGTTTTGTGTATAGATCAACATAATAAACAAAAGGCATTAAATCATTAAAAATAGGGCGATTAATTCGTTTGCTGTACGAAAAATTAAAATTGTTTACCTCCGACAAATTATAGGAAAGGTTAAAATAAGGAAAAAAATTAGCCAAATTTCGCTTTAATAAATAATTATTTTTTTTATTTAATCCTCTTGATGGGCTGTACTCAAACCTACTACCAACGCTTAAATCAAACTTTTTTATTTTTTTTTTGTATTGAAAATATGAACCAAACACATATTCATTATAATTGTAATCATTGGATTTATCAGGATCTAAAAATGATTCATAAAGAGATAAATTGTAAAAATCATTACGATTTACTAAATTTTGGTAAACGGCTTTAGCACCATATTCAAATTTATTTAGCGAATCTTTTGCATACTCAATATCACTTTCTGCAACCAATAAATTAATCTTATTAGGGTTTATATTTGATAAATCGTAATAATTTAAATTGGATGGAGACATAAAAGACGTCAGTTTTGAACCATTATTTATATCATAATGAATAAAACTCGACTTAAATATATACTTTGTTTTTTCATTATTAATTGTGTAAGTAGTACCAAAAGTATAGTCTTTAAGGGTATTATTACTTTTTTGGATAGAAGTTAAATTAGAGTCTGCACTCGAATCCATTGAATAAAAATCCAATAATGAATTTTGAATTATATTCTCTTTATAAAGTAAAACGGAAGTGTTAAAGCGTAATGTAGATGTTTTATATTGATGCTCAAATTGAAAATTAACGATATTGCTTTTCCCTTTAATTTTTGCGTAAGTATATTGATTGGTATAAATATCTGAAAATACTGTATTTGTTATAGCTTGTTCAAAATTATTATCTAATGAATTTAAATAGTTAAATAAATATGTACTATTTTTTGTATTGTACTGAATTTTTGCACCTCCATTTTGTTTGTAGTACTTACCCTGTGTAGTATTAAAGTTTACACCTGTAAAAAAGCCCTGTTTTTTATTTTTTTTTATTTTAATATTAATAATACCCGCACTCCCAGAAGCTTCATATTTAGATGATGGAGACGAATTAAGTTCAACAATACTTACATCTTCGGCCAACACATTTTTTATGTAATCCGATAGTTCGTTACCCGTTAAATACAAAGTTTGCCCATCAATTTGTATCTGAATACCATCTTTACCCTTCAATTTAAATGTGTTACTAATTGCATTATAGGTTATGCCTGGCAATTTTGTTAACATATCAAACACGGAACCGCTTGACATAATCGGGCTTTTTGCTACGTTTACCAACAATACACCTGCTTTATTTTCAATCAAGGGAATTTTTGAAGTAACAATAACTTCTTGCAATATTTGTTTATTTTCCACAAAAAGAGTGTCATTAGTTATATTTTTACTCAATTTAAGGGTGTCACACTGTTTAATTTTATTAGAAATAATACACCTATTGTATGCACCTATTGGTAAATTGTTAAATTCAAATTTACTATTTTGAGTTATAATAGAATATTTTAGATTAGAATCTACTTTGTTTATAAGTTGTATTAAACATTTGCTATTATTACTATCTATAATAACGCCTTTATAGAAAACCGTTTGTGCATTTAGTTTAAAAACACAGGTAAAAAAAATCAAAATAAATAGCTTTATTTGAAATTTCAACATATTAAAAGACCTTTCATCTTATTTATTAAATAGTTATATTCATTATTTGTAAAAAAGACGGCATAACATGCTAACATAACAAGAGAAAAATTGTCAATTCGCATCAATACAAATATCCCTATATGAAATAATATTCCAATAAATAGTATAATATTTTTAGTTTTCTTGAACCAAACAAGAAAACTAAACGAAAACTGAAAAATCATTGAAAACCAAGTCGAAAATTTAACCAAAAATAAAGAATTAGTTAATTTTGCATTTAAACTACTTGCCGAAAAATCGTCAGTATTTAATATATAATAAAGTGCTGTTCCATTCATCCATTCTGTACTTTGTATTTTATGTAGTGAAGCAAAAAAATATATAATACAAATCTGTATCATAACAGCAAGTGTAAAACAAGAGCTAGTAATATTTAAATAAGGTTGTAAATATTTTTTTAAACTGCATTTATAGTTTTCATACTTTGTAATTAAACTTTTGGTATCTAAAAAAATAAAAAATGGCATTAAAACAGATATAACATTATCTGCCCCATCCATTAAATAAATTAGCCTGCTTTTTATTATGAATAGTATAATAGTTAGAGCAATTGATGAAATTTTTGTTAAAACGCCTAATAAAAACGTTAAACTAAAAAAAATGCCAAGTATGCAAAAAGCAACAACATTTCTCTTGATATCAAAATTGATATACAACCAACTTAGATGAAAGTAATTGATTATATCTAAGTAAGTTTCGTAGGAAACAATGCCTTTGTTGGAAAATAAATATTGCCTATTAAAATAAAAGCTCAAAAAATCTTTTAAAATTATAATACCAAATATAACTCTTAGTAATGTTAAACCAATTTTCCTTTCGAACATACTATTTTGTAGCTAAAAAAATATCAGTTAATTTATTATAGAATTGACCTTTTCTAAATGTTCTATTTTCAAAAGAGTTTAAAGGTTCGTTAACTAGATATAGGTCGATTTTTATTGAGTCGTTTTCTAAAACACTATTTAAAAAAGCGTTTTGTTTAGATAAAACAATTTTAGAATAATTTAATATTGACTGTAAACCATAGCTTTTTCTTATAAACTCTTGATTTGTATATCCTTTATTGTACTTTTCAGCTATATCATTGTAACACTCACTAAAATATTTAATCGTACGTTGATCTAGTGAAAATGGATTAGCAAAACTACTTTTAACGATTGGGTAGTGTATATCAATATATTTAGAGTTTTTCAAATTTGTATGAAATTTTATAATAAAATATTCATTTGCATTAGGAGGATTAGGAGCAAACATTCCCCAATTTTGTTCAAAAAATGGCGAAATATAATTTTTGTTAATGCTTTTGATATACGTTGTTTTAAATACTTTCCACCCTTGCTCGTAGCATTGTGTTAATATTATCGTAGAGAAATGAAAATACAATACAACAGATGTTACAAAGTAAAAAACTTTTTCTTTATTAAGCATTTATCGAATATTAAAATGGAGTTGGCAAACAATTTAAACCAACTCCATCATCATTTAAATAAATTGACGCGACGTTGTGGTAGTTCGTCTGGTGGTACTTCTTGTTGTAGTAGTTGTTGTTGTACCATCTGCTAATTTAAAATTTGATTCTGAAATACCCACAAGCGGTGTTTCTTTAGAATCGCCAATTGAAGAGCCATTACTAACGTATGTTACGGTAGCAAGTATTCCTAATAATAATACTGATTTTAAAAATTTCATACTGTTTAATTAAATTATTAAATACTGTGCTTCTTCTATTTCGGCATACAAGCGTCTTCCTATTCTCTTATTTTTACTTTGGGATAAAAGAAAAATCCCGCAATTCGTAGCTACAAGAATATTTTATTCAAAATTTGTTAATTTTAAAGATAAAATTTATTCATAATGAGAATTTATAACTAAAATTTGGTTATAATTAACAATTACTTATGTATAAAACTAAAATTTATAATTATTAAAGTGATATTTTCATTAAATCAAACTTAAAAACAAATTATTTTACTTTTGCCAACCCTACCTTGGCAAATTTCATTTTCTTTTAACTACTTTTATTTTATCTTAAAAACATTTAATATGTCTGCATGTCCCTTAAAAGAACAAGTAGCTTCATTGCTATTAAAATTGAGAATAAAAAATAATAATAGCCAAGACTTTATTGCAGGTTGTTTAAACATTAGCCGAAATGCTTACATAGAGTGGGAAAAAGGTAATGTGGATTTTAACCTAACTAAACTCCAAAAAATTTGTGAATGTTACGATATGGATTTAGAAGATTTGTTAAAAATTTTCCCCCCCCCCCCCCCCGCAGAAATTGAGCCAAATTTAAGCAATAACACATCTTTTAAGAGTTAATATATAATCCCATTATTTAAAAAATCTTACCCAAAACTATGCTTTGGTTACATTTTTGTTATCACAAAATTAAAAGCTAAATTTGCTCACAGTATAAAACAATAAAAAACACATAACTTGGATATTTTTGATAAAATAAGTAAAAACATGGGCCCTTTGGGGCAATATTTAGAATGGTCGCATGGTTATTTCACTTTCCCAAAATTAGAAGGTGAAATTTCACCAAATATGAATTTTAAAGGCAAACCACATTTGGTTTGGAGCCTTAACAACTATTTAGGCTTGGCCAACCACCCCGAAGTTAGAGAAACGGATGCGCAAGCAGCAGCCGATTATGGACTTGCTTACCCAATGGGTGCCCGTATGATGTCGGGAAACTCAACTCATCACGAAAATTTAGAAAAAGCATTAGCACAATTTACAGGTTACGAAGATTCTTTCTTACTAAATTATGGATACCAAGGCATAATGTCGGCAATTGATGCGCTAGTTGATAGAAACGATGTAATTGTTTACGATGCCGAATCTCATGCTTGTATAATTGATGGTGTTCGCCTACACATGGGCAAGCGCTACGTGTATTTGCACAACGATATTAATAGCCTTCGCAAACAGTTAGAACGAGCAACCAAACTTGCAGAAACACAGGGCGGTGGTATATTGTTAATTACCGAAGGCGTATTTGGAATGTCGGGTGCACAAGGTAAACTCAAAGAAATTATTGCGCTTAAAGAGGAATTTGATTTTAGATTATTAATTGATGATGCACATGGTTTTGGTACAATGGGGCAAACAGGTGCAGGCACACATCAACACCAAAATTGTATTGAGGGGGTTGATGTTTACTTTGGTACTTTTGCAAAATCAATGGCGGGTATTGGTGCTTTTATAGCATCAACTAAAGAAATTGTTAACTTTTTGCGTTACAATATGCGCTCTCAAACTTATGCAAAATCGTTACCTATGCCAATGGTTTTGGGTTTGGCTAAACGTTTAGAATTGTTGCAAACTCAACCCCAGTTAAAAGATAAATTGTGGCAAATTGCAACTGCTTTACAAAACGGTTTAAAAGAACGAGGTTTTGATATTGGCGTTACAAACTCAGTAGTTACACCAGTGTTTTTACATGGTGGTGTTGATGAAGCTACATCTAGCACAATGGATTTACGAGAAAATTACGGTATTTTTTGCTCAATAGTTATTTACCCTGTAATACCTAAAGGCTTAATTATGCTAAGGTTAATACCTACGGCAACGCATAGTTTAGAAGACGTTAACCGCACTTTAGAAGCCTTTAAAGAAGTAAGAGAGAAATTAGAGAGTGGATATTATAAAGATAAGTTAGTGGATAGAACCAAATTACACGCTTAAATTTAACTATTAAAAATGATGCCCGTAAAAATTGCGGGCATTTTTTTTTAAGTGATTCATAAAATTCACCTGTCAATTTCTAAAAAAAACCAACTAAATTATGATAAAGTACAGTGGTCAAACCCGAGTTTTGGTTGCCATAGATTGTATTATTTTTGGTTTTGATGGTAACGAATTAAAACTACTTTTAATACAACGAGGCTTTAGCCCCGAAAAATTAAAATGGAGTTTAATGGGAGGGTTTCTACAACCCAATGAAGATTTAGACCAAGCGGCTAACTACATTTTAAAAACTTTAACTGGCCTAGAAGGGGTGTATTTAGAGCAACTATACGCTTTTAGTAACCCTGATAGAGATCCATTAGAACGTACCATTGGCGTTTCCTATTTTGCTTTAATAGATATTCATAAATACGAAACCCAAATTAGCCAAAGCTACCATGCCGAGTGGTTTTCACTTAATCAGATACCAGATTTAATTTTCGACCATAACCAAATGGTTAATTTAGCAAAAAAACAGTTGCGGTATAAAGCAGCGTTGCATCCTATTTTATTTGAATTATTGCCGGGTAAATTTACCATACCACAATTACAAAACTTGTACGAAGGGATTTTTGGAACTCAGTTAGATAAGCGCAATTTTAGTAGAAAAATATTATCTACCAAGCTATTAATTAAACAACCCGAGAAAGACAAGGTAAACTCTAAAAAAGGAGCCTACTATTATAAGTTAGATATGCCAAAGTATATCGAAAATTTTCAGGCATTTTTATATTTTATACCTAACCCACAAGCCTTGTTGGGTTAATTAAAAGAGTTTTTCAATTTTACTTAAATCAATTTTTAAATTATCCATAACTTTTTTATGGCAATAAGTTATTTTGTAAGTTTTGATAAAATTAAAATAGACTTAGTTTCTATGATTTTATAGTTTAATAAATTTGATTTTTTTAGCGCTTAAGTTAGTTTCAATAGTAAAAAAATATACGCCAGTTGGTAAAAAAGAAACATTCCAAGGGCTGGGTTTACTGCTTTTAAATACTGTTTGGCCAATTGAATTTTGAAT
>JAYULE010000095.1:0-3534 GCA_043763845.1 Sphingobacteriales bacterium | reverse complement strand
CGTTGTGTGGTTTTTCTAACGCGTTAGTTGCTACACTACCTCTGTTACCCCAATGCCAACCATAAATTGGCGAACCGTCGGGCGATTTTTCATAAACTTTATTCACATAATCAGGATATGCAATATTTATAGTGCCTACGCCAGCCCAGTTGCGTAAATCTTGCTCATCTAAATTTTGTGTAATGGGGTTGTTTTTAACAGGAAATACGTAACGAGAAACATATTTGGAAAGCCTAAAACCACTTTTTTCTAACACCGTATCTTGCTGGTTAAACACTAAAGCTTTACCGCCATTTTGCACAAAAGTTTGAAGAGGCAAAGGCAGTTTAAACTTTTTAGAGAGTACATCTCTACCTACTATTAAAAATGGTATGTTGCTTTGCCCATCCCATTTTTGTATTTGATAGCCTAAAGTGTTTAGCATATCGCTTGTTTTGCCAACTGGGTCAAACACGTAAATTTGTTTATTTCCAGTTATTTTAGGTACATTAAAAACTCTGAAGTTTAAGGTGTCGGTATGGTTGTTTAGGCCAATTTTGGCTGTTAAAATTATTTTACCATCGGTTTTAAAATCTGTAATTTGTGCTGGAGTTACAAAATTAATTGTTTCTTGTTTTTTATCGCCAATTGCTAATAATAATTCGCCCTGTTTTTTGGTAATAATTTTACCGCCTACGGTTATAATATACTCCCAAGCGCAGTTTTGATTTTGGCGGGTGTCGTTAAAAAAAAACAGTTGTTTTTGAACGTTTTGGCTGGTTTTAAAATTATGGTTTTTTTCGGTAAATGCAGCCTCGGAACCAGCAATATAGGCTAAGGTTGCACTGTTATCGGCATTTAAAGCTTCGCCAGCGGGGGTTGTAGTGTAGGCTGGTTGTTGTTTTTCGTATAAATCACTGTATGTTGCAGTTGGGTAATACATGCCTTTACGTCCAGTTTCAAAGGGTTTCATTTTCACTATGTTATTTGCCATTTTGTTTCTAGCCCATCCATAACCCATTTCCCAGGGTAGCATGGTGCTTGGCAAATTATAAGCCCGCCAACTGCGCCACGTGTTTTTAGTAAATAGTTTTTGTAATTGTTGAAAACTCCAAATGTTGATAATACTTGAGGAACCCATTCCTACATAAGTTTGACCATTAATAAAATTATTCTTTATATAATTTTTATAGTCTAAAGATTCATTTACATAGGCTTTATCGCCAAAATATGAGGCCGCAAATTCGGTAAATAAAGGTTCGGTTACAATGTTTGGTCCAAAACCGTTTCGGCCACGTAAAAAATCACAATATAATGGTGTACCAAACTCAATCCCAATAAAAGGTATTTGTCCTTTTTCGGCATAAGCCGACATCCACTCTTCACGCTCTTGAAGGGGTAAAAAACTCAGATAAAAATTAAGCGTATGTATATCGCCAACATAAGTACCGTGGTGCGTAAAAACTGGGCGGGTGGGGTCATGTTTTTTAATTATATTAACAGCTTCAATTCCGGCATCGGCATTTCTTTGAAACGGAGGGTTATTTGTTACCCAGTTTACTCGTCCAATATTTATAGGATTTTGATCTTGTGTGTGGCCAAAAAAATTGCCAGTAGTTGCCCAAATCACTACAGATGGGTGGTTACGGTCTCGGCGCAGGCTTAAAAGTAAACGTTTTTCAAATGCTTGTTTTACACCTGGTTTATCCCATACAAAGCCCCAATTATCACCCATAATATAATTTGCAAAAGGTAATGCAACACCCATTAGCAAAAACCCTTTTTTATCAGCTCGGGCCATCATTTGCTCTAAGTGTTCTAAAGCGCCACGAGTATCAAAATTATCAGGCCAAATTTCGCTTATGTTAAAGCCATTTTTACGAATTCCGTCAATACTGGCATCAATTAATTCGTTCATACCGTTGCCGCCAACAAATAAATGCGGCCTTAAATTAATTTGTGTGCCATTTAAGTAAAAATATTTACCGTCTATCCAAAATTCGCGAAAACCAAACTCTTGGGCATATACATCGTTAATGCTATTTTTGGCATCTATTTTTAGCTTTAGCGTGTAAAGATTTGGCTTGTCTAAATCCCACAATCGGGCATTTGCCCAATCAAATGCCAATTTAATTGTTTGGGTATCTTTAGCAATTAAATTTTGTGTGGTAAAAAAAGTTTTTTCAACCTCACCTTTCTCATTACACATTTGGGCGGTAACAGTTGCTAAACCCGCTTTACTTACACCCACAATTTCAACATCTAAATCAACTTTATTTTGCCTAACCGATGGTTGCACAAAAACATCGTTTATAAACGTATTTTTAGGTTGCGATGAAAGTATAACATCGCCAACCAAACCACGGCTTTTTAAAATGGCTTTTGTAAATGTAACCTGTGTGGTTGCAGTACCCATTAAAACAGGTATTTCGGCTTGGTTTGGGGTTGCTATAACCAATATTTTTATTTCGTTTTGCTGGCCATATTTTACAAATTTAGAAACATTAACAATGCCTGCGGCCCATTCTACATCGCCAGCTTTTTTACCATTTATATAAATTATAGCATCGGTTGATACTTTGGTAAGTTGTAATAAAGTGCTATTATTTTTCCAGTTTGCTGGGATAAAAACTGTGGTTTTATACCAAGCTTTACTTAAATTTTTTAAAAATATTTGTTTAGGATGGTTATCTGTTTTGTAGTTTATTGTATCTGGTGTAAAATTAGAATACCATGATGATGGCACTTGTATAGTATCCCAGCCGTTATCTATCGAATTTTGCTCGGCATTGCCTACCGCAGGCTGAAAAAGCCATTTGTTATTTAAAATAATTTGCGCCCTTGTTGGGCTAATAATTTCTACTTTATAATTGTTGTTTATAGATGTTTGGGCTAAGGTTAAACCGTAAATGTTGGTTATTAAAATGGTTAATAAAAGGAAGGCTTTCATTTATTTAGAGTTTGGTTTTTATGCAAATATAATTTTTTTATTGATAAGAGAAGTGCAATTTTAGGATGTAAAAACTAACGTATTTAAAATTTTGAAAAAAAAATTTTTTTACGTATTTGCTAGAGAATTAGTGCATTTGTGGCAAAAAAAACTCCTAAATTTTATAGCCACGAATGCACTAATTTTGAGGTAGAGTTTGAAGAAATATCTATTGCAATTATAGTTAAAGCCGGATTGTACTAATCTTATTGCTGTGGTTATGGGTTTTAAAATATTTTTTATTGTATAATATCATTAAGCATTAAATCCGTTAATGATGGTTTAAACTATTTGTTCTTTTTTATATTTAGTTTTTTAGCGGTATTTTCTAATTTTTCAATAAAATGTTTTTCGGCTTCGCTTAAATCGTTTTTTGTTTGCGCTTTATATTTCTCGTATTCGGCATTGGCTTTTTCTATGGCGTGTTGGTGGCTTATTTTGCCGCTGTGTTTTAAAATATCATTGCCTGTAATATTAATAAACTCATCCAATTTTTCTATCCAAGTTATCATATACATTGGTTTTCTATTTAATGCATGTATTTCGGCAAGGTCAAGGTAAGCAGT
>JAYULE010000094.1:0-12877 GCA_043763845.1 Sphingobacteriales bacterium | reverse complement strand
TTGTAAAATCAAATACCTGTAATGGTGGTTTACCTAATGGTTCTATAAAAATTACTATTGCTGGTGGCGAGCCTCCTTACACTTACAAATGGGATTTTGCCGACAAAGCAACAGGTGTAATAGTCCCTGGTGCGCTACCTTTAGCAGATAGATTAGCAGGACAAGCAATTGATGAAGATAAAAGAGAAAATTTAGGCCCAGGTTACTATGTGGTTACTGTAACAGATAAAAACTTGTGCGAAACCCAGTTACCTGCTCCCGACCCTTCAAAACCTGAATTTAAAACATACGAAGTTAAAGCCATTAGCTGCGAACAAGCCAATCCTAGCTTAACTACCGACCCATTAATGTCGCCCAATGGAGATGGTTTAGGTAACGAGTTTTTTAGAATAGGTGGTATAGAAAAGTTTCCAGATAACCAAGTTTTTGTTTACAACCGTTGGGGTAACGAAGTATTTACTATTAAAGGGTATAACAATGTTGATAGGGTGTTTGTGGCTATAGCCAATTCGGCATTAACCAATACAAGTTCGGTGTTGGTAGATGGTGTTTATTATTACACTATTCGTACTATTTTAGATAAAAGACCTCGTTTAAACAAAGGCTTCATAATTATTAAACGATAATAGGTATAAATAACCCTTAACATTAAAGCTTGTGTAAAGCGCTATATTTCAAAATTATGATAATGAATGTCACTATTAAATATATAATGCCAAAAAAAATAATTTTATCCTTGTGTTTGTTTGTTACATTATGCAATTTATCATTTGCGCAACAAAAAGCTATGTACACCCAATATATGTTTAATGGGATGGCTATAAACCCAGCCTACATGGCTGTTGATGAAATGGCAGCAATTACATTATTGTCTCGTCACCAATGGGTAGGTTTTGAGGGTGCGCCAAATACACAAACGGCATCTTTTCATACACCTTATAAAACATCAAATACTTTTTATGGAGTAATTATAACTAGAGATAATATTGGCCAAGTTATTAATGAAACTGGTGGTAATTTAGCCTTAAGTAGAAGGATAAGAATTGGCGACGTATCGTGGTTGGCTTTAGGTGTAAATGCAGGCGTTAGTCGTTACCAAGGTGCATACAGCCAGATAAATTCTGAAAGTATGAAAGGCAATATTTTTGACCCAACATTTATAGATGATAGAGCAAATAGGGTTAATGTAGGAATGGGCGTTATGTTTTTTAATAAAAAATACTATTTAGGTGTTTCGGCACCACATTTTTACTACCGTAATTTTTCAGATTCGCGACGAAATTACCCGCCAACGGCTTACCGTCCGCATTTTATGATGCAAGCCGGGGGAATATTTAAAATAGATGGTGATTTTAAATTACGTCCGAGTATTTTAGTAAAATACGTTGATGGTTCACCCATACAATTTGATTTAAATGCCAATTTGTTTATTAAAAATAAATTCATTTTTGGCACATCGTACCGTTATTTAGATAGTTTTTCAGTATTAGCCTCTGCATTTATTACCGACACTATATTGTTTGGTTACTCGTATGATATACCTAATTTTAGTAATCAAAACTCTGCATTTAAAGGGTCTCACGAGTTAATGTTACAGTTTAGGTTACCAGTTAAAGGCAGAGATCCTTTAGCTTGTTTTTTCTAATAGTTGTTTAGTTTTTTATTCGAGTTTTAAAAATTGGTTTAATTGCTAATGATAAACCTTTCGTTTTTGACTTTGTAAATTTCTGAGTTTTATTCTAAATTGGGTTTGAATTTAAAATTCTATTTTTATGCTTTTTGCCGAGGAATTTTTGCACTACGTTTGGCAACATAGACTTTTTTCGCAAAATAATTTAATTAATTGTGAAGGCCAAACTATACATGTATTAAGCACAGGTATTTTAAATGCCAATGCTGGCCCCGATTTTAATAACGCAAAAGTTATAATAAATAAAACCACTTGGGCTGGTAATGTAGAAATTCATATTAAATCGTCGGATTGGCAACGCCATAAACACCATTTAGATAAAGCGTACGATAGTGTAATTTTACACGTTGTATGGGAAAACGATGCCAATGTATATAGAACTAATGGAACATTAATTCCTACCCTATCTTTAAAAAATTTAGTAAATCCAAAACTAATTTCGCAGTACCAATATTTAAAAACTAACCAAAATTGGATTCCTTGCGAACAACAACTCCCCTTAATAAATCCTTTTATTACCCAACAATGGCTACAAAGAGTTTTGGTGGAAAGGTTAGAGCAAAAAGCCAATGCAATATTACAGCTTAACCAACAACTAGTTGGCAATTGGGAGGAAACCTTTTATGTTATTTTAGCACAAAATTTTGGTTTTAAAGTTAACGCTTTGCCTTTTAATATGTTGGCACAAAGTTTGCCACAGCAAATTATGGCCAAACACAAAAACAATACTACCCAAATAGAGGCACTTATATTTGGCCAAGCAGGTTTTTTATCTGGTAATTTTTTTGAGGATTATCCTCAAAAATTAAAAAAAGAATATGCGTTTTTACAACAAAAATATGGGCTAAAACCTTTAGATAAAACTTTGTGGAAATTCTCGAAAATGCGACCAAACAATTTCCCTACCATTAGGCTAGCCCAATTTGCGGCAGTTGTTTGTGCATCTACACACTTATTTTCTAAAATTTTAGAAGCATCTAATATAAAATCAATAAAAGCTCTGTTTACTGATGCTAAAATAAACCATTATTGGCAAACACATTTCCATTTTGATATAGCCACACCACCGTCTAATAAAAAATTGGGCGAAAAATCTTTAGACTTAATAATTATAAACACCATTGCGGTTATAACCTTTTGTTATGGAAAACAAATAGCAAACGAAGCCTATGTAAATTTTGCCCTTAACTTAATAGAGGGCATAAAACCCGAAAAAAACAGTATTGTAGAAAATTTTAAACGCTTAGGTATAAATGCTTTAAATGCTTACGATTCGCAAGCATTAATTCATTTAAAAAATAATTATTGCGACCAAAAAAAATGTTTACATTGTGGTATTGGAAATAAGATTTTAAACAGTTAGTTATGTTTCAAAATATTTTAACTTTTTTTGAACGCTACTCTTTTGGAGTGTGTACTTATTTTGGTCAAAAATTTAAAATTTCGATTGCAAAAATCAGATTGTTTTTTATATATTCCTCGTTTTTAGCAGTTGGTTTTCCTATATTTTTTTATGTAATGGCAGCTTTTGTTTTAGATATTAGATGTTATATCAAAAAAAAACGTTTGCAAATTTGGGATTATTAAACTTCTAATATTTCGGCAATTTCTAAAAACCCTTTCTCTTGGGCAAGCGTACAAGGTAGTTTACCACCCTCCATTCTAATAGTAACATCCGCACCTTTTTCTAACAATAAAATTATTATTTCTATGTTTCCATTTTCTGCTGCCGAGTGTAAAGGAGTTATTCCAGCTTTTTGTACACAATTTATTAGTGCACCATTTTGTATAAGCATTTTAGCAATTTGGGTATAATTTCCAGCAATTGCTGAGTGCAAAGGCGAAATAAAATATCCGTTATTGCTGGTTAAATTAACATTCGCACCTTTTAAAACCAAGTATCTAGCAATTTCATCGTTACCAAAATAAGCAGCTAAACCTAGCGAGGTAAACCCATCTTCCGAGTAATCGTTAATTCGTTCTGGCTTTTTAAAAATATGGTGAGCTAAAACATCAAATTTACCTGTTGCAGCAGCTTCAAAAATATCTAAATCAGCAAATTCAATTAAAATATTAGTAATAGTTGGCTTTTTATAATAGCAAGAAAGCATAATCAATGAAACCCCATAACTTGTTTTTTGGTAAACCAAATTGGAATTTTGCAATAATAAAGTTCTTAATTCTTCTTCGTTGGTATTAATTACTAAATCTTCTAGTAAGTTTTGTTCCATAATTTGGTTTAAGAATTTAAAAATACAAACAAAATTTATGTTAATGGTGCCTTAAAAAAACACAATCCAATCGGTAAAAAATTAAACCGAAAAGCTAGTACCACAACCACAAGTGCTGGCTGCATTGGGGTTTTTAAATACAAATCCTCGGGCATTTAATCCGTTTTGGAAATCAACCTCCATACCAACTAAATATAAACCATGTGCTTTGTTCATAAATACTTTAATATTGTCAATTTCGTATTCAGTATCGCCTTCTTTAATTTGGTCGAAACCTAAAATGTAATTCATACCCGAACAACCTCCACCTTCAACACCTAAACGCAAACCAAAGCTTTCGTTTAATTCTTGCTGAGAGATTAATTTAATAATTTCTTTTTTTGCACCATCTGTTAAAGTTACAGGAGCAATGGTTTTAGTTTCTACTTTCATAAAATAAAATTTAATGCTCAAATATAAATCTTAATACAGATGTTTGTGAACTGAAATTAAATTTTACTAAAATCAAACAAAAAATGGTTATAAACATATTATTAGATATTTTAAAATACACGGTTTCGGGTTGCTTAGTTGTTATTGTAGCATACTTTCTTTTTAAGAGTAGGTTTCAAAATAAGACAACCAATAAAATATCAGATTTAAATACACCACTTTCGAAAGATATTATTGTTTTAAAATTACAAGCTTTTGAGCGTTTAACACTTTTTATTGAGCGTATTAACCCATTAAATATTTTTGTAAGATTGTACCAGCCAGGTATGTTGGTTAAAGAAATGCAAAGCTTAATTTTAGCAGAAATTAGAGCAGAGTACCAACATAATATTACCCAACAGTTGTATGTTAATACCAATACTTGGATTTTAATTAAGCGAGTAAAAGACGATACAATTGGTATTGTAAATACAGCCAGCCAACAATTAGACCCACAGGCAACCGCTGTTGAATTTAGTAAATTAGTTTTTAACCGTTTAAGTGGTTTAGAAGAAAGCCCTTATGATTTAGCTTTAAGAGTAATTAAAACCGAAATGGAAGAATTGTAAAACATTTCATTTTTTAATTTATGAATAAAATAAACTAAAGTTTCAGAGTAGATAATTTTTTAAACGAAACATTAATTGCCTTCTGCATGTTTTCTATTCGGATTAAAATAATGAGGCAAGGGAAAACTCTATTTTTTTATTGGTTTTAAATTTATGCTTCTAGCTGGGTTTAAATTTATAGGCTTTGCGTAAACCTTTGCGTTATGCCTCATTGTAAAAAAACCGACCGACCGACAAAATATCGACTAGATAACTCAATAACGCCAACGCTTCGCAAATTAAAAGAGGTGTTTTACCACCGCACCTGCCGACACAAAAACACCACATTTAATTTTGCCCAACCGCACCCAAGCCCACCCACCACCCTAACATAAACAGACAATCTTTTCTAATAGAATCTTAGCTAAAAATTTTGGCAATCGAAACCTAATACCTAAATTTGACAAAATTTGGCAACTTAATTATTGACTATGCAAACCATCGGTTCGACATTTAAAAATATACGGGAGGAACGTAACTTACTGTTGGAGGACGTAACTAAAAAAACAGGCATAAACAAAACATTACTAAGCAGAATTGAAAACGGCAAACGTTTGCCGACAAGAGAACAAGTAACACAACTTGGAAAATATTATAAGGCTGAAAAAAACAATTTAATTGTTCAATGGCTTAGCGACAAAATAGTTTACGAAGTACAAGACGAAGATTTTGCATTGGAAGCAATGCAAGTGGCAGAAGAAAAAATAAAATATGGAATAAACGGAAACGGACAAGCCAATAGCTTTACTTTGTCACTTAGCGGACACAAGCAAAAAAGAAAAATTGACGACTTTGTAAACAAAGTCATTAAAGGAGATTGTTTGGAAGTTATGCAGTCAATTCCTGACAAATCTATAAATATGATACTTTGTGATTTGCCTTATGGCACAACGCAAAACAAATGGGATTCGGTTATTGACCTACAAAAACTTTGGTCAGAATACGAAAGAATAATCAAAGATGACGGAGCAATTGTTTTGACTTCGCAAGGAATATTTACGGCTAAACTTATCCTTAGCAACGAAAAAATATTTAAGTATAAAATCACTTGGATAAAATCTAAATCGACCAATTTTCTAAACGCTAAAAAACAACCACTTCGCAAACACGAGGACATTTGTGTTTTTTACAAAACACAACCAACTTACAATCCTCAAATGACTGAGGGAGAAGCGTATGACAAAGGCATAAGAAAAGACCAATTTACAGGAAGTTACGGAGATTTTAAACCAAAACACGTTAAAAGCAACGGAGAACGTTACCCAAATGATATAGTTTTTTACGAAGAGCAAAATATTGATGATTTTGTGTATATCAAAACAGCGGAATCCGAAGGGACTGTTTACCATCCAACACAAAAGCCAATTGAATTAGGTCGTTACTTAATCAAAACATTTACCAATCCAGGCGATACAGTTTTAGACAACGCTTGCGGAAGCGGTAGTTTTTTGCTTTCTGCAATTTTGGAAAACAGAAATTTTATCGGCATTGAAAAAAACGAAAATGTTTTACTTCACAAAGTAAAACCTGTCGATTATATAAAAGTTTGCACAGACCGAATTGAAGAAACATTAAAAAGAAAAGAAATTGAAGAATTAACATTGAGACTTTTCAAAGAACCAACTGCAAAATATCATACATTGAATTATGAAATTAAATGAAAGAGCTTGGGCAGGTCAAATCATAAGTTGGATTAAACAATCCATCAATGACGGTACTACCCTTTTTCAAGACGCTACAAATGATGAAGGTTTGAAAGTTGCATCAGGAAGAACTAAATTCCCTGATGTACTTTTATTTATAGATAAAATTTCAGGTATCGTTTTCAACGGTTGGGAATTGAAATTTCCTGACACAGAAGCAGACAACACAGAAATGTTAGAAAACGCTTTGGAAAAAGCGGAAAGACTGCAATCAGATTCTTTTGTTACTTGGAATGGCACAGAAGCAATCATTTGGAAAATAAATGATGACAATTATTCACTTTCAGGACTGGAAAAACTAAAAGTTTATCCGAAAGAAAAAGACATCACAAACAGAAATGATTTAGCGGACAGAAATAATTACAATAAACACGAAGCTAAACTACAAAATAGGCTAAACGAAATATTACACGATTTAGGACAGCTTTATAAAAGTGGAGAGTTAAAAAAAGCAATAAATATTTCATCAAACATAGTTGATGCAGTTTTACAAACTGCCCAACATTTTATTCCTCAATTAAAAAATGAAATTAACGAACTGAAAGGCGATGATAGGACTTTCAGAACTGAATTTAATCAGTGGAAAATTATTGAGAGTGCTACGCTTAAAATACTTTCAACTTCATCAAGACGAATTGAAAAAGTTGAACCCGAAGAAGTTTTAGCAAAGTTCACTTATTACAAACTAATTAGCAAAGTCCTTTTCTATTTAACACTATCTGAAAACTTATCGGGTAAGGTTTCTAAATTGGAATTGAAGAACAATACACAAGTTCAGAAGCAGTTAAACGACTTTTTCAATCAGGCAAAGAAAATAGATTATCAAGCTGTTTTTGAAAGTGATTTTACAGATAAAATTCCGTTCAATGAAACTATAGAAGAGCTATTCTATAGACTTATTGGGGTTTTCAATGAATTTGATTTTAAAGTTTTGCCGACTGAAGTAATCGGCTATATTTTGGAAAATTTAGTTCCACAAGAAGAAAAGCAAAAATTCGGGCAATACTTTACCTCGGAAACATTGGCAAATCTTGTAACCTTTTCAGCAATCAAAAGCAGAAATGATGTAGTCATTGACCCGACATCAGGAACAGGAACATTTTTAAATTCGTTCTACAACACGCTAAAATTTTTCGGAAACAAAAATCATCAACAAATCTTAAATCAGATTTGGGGTAACGATATTTCCCATTTTCCTGCAACGCTTTCGGTTATCAATTTATACAAACAAAAAGTTAATGACATCGCAAACTTTCCAAGAATAATCCGCAAAGATTTTTTCACATTAAATCCAAACCAAACAATCGCAATTCCAGATAACACGGACATCAGTAAAATAAACCATATTCCGATACCGAAATTTGATGCTGTTATTTCAAATTTCCCATTCATTCAACAAGAAGATATTCCAAATGATATTTTGAATACACAGTTTGAAAGTGAGTTTGCGAAAACGCAAACGGCTTTTTTAAATGGCAGTAAATTTGACATAAACGGTAAAAGTGATTATTACATTTATTGTTTTTATAATTCTCTCAAATTCCTGAAAGACAACGGAATTTTATCCGCAATTACTTCAAACGCTTGGTTAGGGAAGAATTATGGCTTGCAATTCAAAAAATTTTTGTTGGACAATTTTCATATTAAGTATGTTGTAAAAAGCAATGCCGAACATTGGTTTAAAGATTCCAAAGTCAGTACAATTTTTATCACGCTTGAAAAAAGTGCAAACAAAGAACCAACGAAATTTATTACAGTAAACGAAAAGTTGGAAACTCTGTTTAAAGACAAATCTTTACAGCAGTTTGAAGATTTTTATACCGAAGTTGATAATTGTAATAATCTACAAAAAAAGAATTGGAAAGAAGACAGCCAATTTAAAAATGTTTATCACAAATTAGACGGAACTACTACTGTAAGTTTTGTCGAGCAACCCCACTTGGAAAATTCGCTTGCTTCGCAAGAAAATTGGGGAACATATTTTGTCAATCAAAATCCGTTAGGTGCTTTTGAAAAGAAACTGATAAATCCGTTCCCAAATATTTATAAAACAGGTAGAGGTACACGAACAGGTTGGGATTCAATGTATATAATTCCTGTATCAAATAAAAAGATAGTTGAAGAGGAATTTTTAACACCATATTTGAAAAGTCCTACTCAGCTAGATTCACTTAAAATCAACTCATTTAAATTTTCACATTATTTATTCACTTGTGATAAACCAGAAGCCGAGCTAAAGAATAATTACCCTAAAGCTTATGATTGGATAAAAAAATTTGAAAATCAGAATAATAAAAACAATACACTAACTATTAAGGAAAAGGGAATTAAGGACAATCACAAACCTTTTTGGTATTCTCTACCACCGAGTTTAGCTAATGTCGTTGTGGCAATAAACCCATTTAAGAGGTTGTTTTTTAGTTTTACGGAAACTCAATTTGCAACTAATCAGAGATTAACAGCAATAAGAACTAAAAATGAATATTTGGAAATTGCTGTTGCACTTTTAAATTCTATTGTATCTCTCTTAATTGTTGAATTAAACGGAGTTTCAAGAAATCAAGGTGCATTAGATTTAAACGCTGATTTTTTCAAAACAAAAATGAAAATTTTTGACCCAAATATACTTTCAGAAAAACAAAAGGAAAACATTATTTCTAAATTTAAAACGCTTAGCAAACGGCAAATTCAGAATTACGAAAAAGAATACAAACAAAAAGACAGAATAGAATTTGACGAAGCTGTTTTGAAAGCTTACGGCTTCAAAACAGATATTCTGCCTCATTTGTATTCACTTTTAACCGAAACCATTCGTAATCGAGTGGAAATGAAAAATAGATAATGCAGTTACAACAAAAAACATTAGAGAAATTAAGAATCTTAATTAACGAAGAAACTGAATATCGTTCGGGACCAAAACTTGTAGAATTTTTTAATGATTTAGGTTCAAATGACCTTTACAATAGAGATGGTGGCTTTCCTTCTCGTTGGATATATACATACGAGAAGCTTTCAAGAATTAACGGAACGCCAGAACTTGACAAATGTATTCGTAAGCTTTTTGCACCTGTAAATTTCGTAGGGCGTTTTGCCGAACTTGACAAACTGATAAAAGAGTTCAATCAATATCTTGCCTTTGACGGTTGGCAAGTGGTAAGAAACAACACTGAAATTACATTTTCTAAAGCAGGTAAAATTGACTTTGAAGAAAAAGTGGAAATTAAAGATGATGATTTTTTAAAGAAAGAATTTAGTGAAATATCATTAAATAGTTTAGGATTAGATTCTACAATCACAGAAACGTTAAACCTTAGGTTTGAAGAGATAAAGATTTGTCTGAATAATAAAGCACCATTATCAGTTATATTTTTGTCAGGTAGCACTTTAGAAGGCATGCTATTAGGAATAGCTTCAAAACACCCAAAAGAATTTAATCAAGCAAGAACAGCACCAAAGGACAAAGAAGGAAATATAAGAAAGTATCACGAATGGACATTAAGCAACTTTATTGACACAGCACACGAGCTTGGCTTGCTTAAAGAAGATGTAAAAAGTTTTAGTCATTCATTACGGAACTTTAGGAATTACATTCACCCATACGAACAAGTTAGTTCAAGATTTAATCCTGACGAGCATACCGCAAAAATTTGTTGGCAGGTTCTGAAAGCAGGTATATACCAACTGACAAAAAATAAAATCAATGGACAACACTAACCCAACCCATTTGGTAGCACATTTGAATTTTTGCCACACACAAAACCAACACAAAAAATGCAAAAGAGCTACCAAGCCAACGCACCAAAACGGACAATATGAACGGACAAACAGCGACCGAAAAAGAACAACGAAGGCATAACAGGCGTTTGGCGAAAAAGCGGGTTAAGTGGTTAAATGAAGCTTTGTGCTTCGTATCAAGTTCTGTGCTGGCAGACAGTTTAGTGCTTCGAAATCCGCTTCTTCGCCAAGCGCCAAAACGTTCTTTGCGGTAAAACCTAGTAACATAATTTTTATTTTACCGCAAAGCACACAAAGAAATAAACGCAAAGCACACAAAGCTGGTGGCACAAATCAATATGAATTAAAAAGGAAAAAATGCTCCTAAACTTTAGTAACAAATTGATAACATAAAAAATTACTGTTTAAATAATACTGTTTGCATATTGCGGAAACTTATAATTCTATAATGTTGTTAAAAGCCAATTCAAAAATGTTAGATAATAGCAAAGCCATTTTTATTGTTTTTTTTATGTTTATGATTTTGTGTGCATGCGCTCCAAAATTAAAACTTAATATTGTTAACAAACAATTATATCCCATTAATAAAAACATGCCACTTGATAGTGAAATGCTGGCATTTTACAAACCTTATAAGCAAAAATTAGATTCGGTTATGAACGATATTGTTGCCGTATCAGATATAGCACTTGTAAAAAACAAGCCTGAAGGGCCATTAAATAATTTGTTTGCAGATGCAATATATAATAGCGCCAAAGCATTTAATATTGATTTTGATATTTTTTATTCTAATTATAATGGTTTACGCCTACCATTACCTAAAGGAAATATTTATAGGTACAACATTTTTGAATTAATGCCATTTGAAAACTATTTAGTAAGTGTTAAATTTAGTGGATCAAATACACAAAAATTCTTTGATTTTATGGCAAAATCTGGGGGCGAACCAATTTCTGGCGCAACATACAGCATTAAAAACAGTAGAGCAATAGATATAATGATTAACAACAAACCTATTGATACTGCAAAATCTTACACTATACTTACATCTGATTATATTGCTAATGGAGGAGATAGAGGAGCGGTATTTTACTTGGGAACCAACCGTAAAGATTATAATTTATTAATGCGAACTGCAACTTTACAATTCTTAGAAAAAGAAAAAAAAGCAGGTAGAAAATTAAACCCACAAATTGATGGAAGAATTAAAATTAAATAGACGAAGCTTTTTAACCAAAGCTGTTGGTGGGGCAGCATTATTATCATTTGGCACAAGTGTAAATGATATTTATGCAAAAAGTGAAACCCAACAAATTACAATTTTGCATACAAATGATGTTCACAGTAGAATAGATCCTTTTCCTGAAGACGGTACGCCAAATGCAGGCAAAGGAGGTGTTGCACCAAGAGCCGCATTGGTAAAAGCCATACGCAAGCAGCAAGAGCATGTTTTACTTTTAGATGCTGGCGATATATTTCAAGGCACACCATATTTTAACTACTGGGGTGGCGAGTTAGAAATTAAAATGATGAGTATGATGGGTTACGAAGCATCTACAATGGGTAACCACGATTTTGATAACGGAGTTGAGGGTTTTGCCAAACAGTTAAAATATGCTAATTTCCCAATTTTAAATGCAAATTATAACTTTACCAATACGGCTATGGAGGGTAAAACTATCGCCTTTAAAATTTTTAATAAAGGCACAATTAAAATAGGTGTATTTGGCATAGGAATAGAACTTACAGGCTTAGTAAATCCCAAACAATATGGTGAAACTAAATATCTAAATCCGTTAGAAAAAGCCTCTGAAATGGAAAAATTTTTAAAATACGACCAAAAATGCGATTTAATTATTTGTCTTTCGCATTTAGGCTATCAATACAAAGAAAATAAGGTTTCTGATATTGTTTTGGCCAAAAACAGCAAACATATAGATTTAATTATAGGTGGCCACACCCACACTTTTTTATACCAACCTAGTCCAATTGTAAATGCTGCTGGCAAACTAACTTTGGTTAATCAGGTAGGTTTTGCAGGCATAAATTTAGGTAGGGTTGATTTTGTTTTTAACCGCAACAAAAACAAAAAATTAGCCTACACATCTGCAATTGAGGTTATTGAAGATAATTTACGATTTTAGTTTTTTTAATCAAAAATTATTTCAATATTCGATGCTCGGCAATTGGGTTTCTATCCAATTACCATTTTATTAACACTCAATACATTAGTAAAAACTTATGGAAAAAACTGGTACCAATACATGGAATAATTGTCTGCAAGTTATTAAAGATAATATACCAAGCCAAAGCTATAAAACTTGGTTTGAGCCTATTACAGCTTTAAAGCTCGAAGAAAGTATACTAACCATTCAGGTGCCTAGTTTGTTTTTTTACGAATGGCTTGAAGAACACTATGTTGGCTTGTTGCGCAAAACA
>JAYULE010000093.1:0-3612 GCA_043763845.1 Sphingobacteriales bacterium | reverse complement strand
AGCATATTATCTACAATTGATTTAAAATCACTAACCGAATCTAGTGTAGTCCATTCTAAGTCATACTCCTCAGCACCTAAAACCGGTATCCAATTGATTTCTAATTGTCTATTAATAACCCTACCAGTATTATTTACGGGGATTAAAGCACCGTTATTATCAAAAGAATTTGCAGTAATACCTAATTTGGTATTGATATTGTTATTTATTGATGTAAAATTATATTGCCTATCAACAGATATTGAGTTACTTAATTCAAAATAATTGGGTAAAGTTGAGCCTAATTCGGGACTAAAGATCGAAATTACTGTAACTCTAACCTTATAGGCATCAGTAAAACTATAAGTATCAGTTATTTGATTATTTACACCTATTGTTGTTGAATTGCCAACGGTTAATGTTTTCCTAACCGGGATAGAGCCACTTGAATTTGGTGTAGACCAAGAAACTACATCAAAAGTTATGGTGCAATTAAAGGTTTGCGTTATGGGTAATATATTATCGACTAATCGAAAGGTAATGTTATTTTTTACCGAATTTGTTGTTGCATTTGTCCAAATAAAATTAGGATTTTCAAATTTATTGTCTTTTACTTCGAAAGGTACATTTAAAGCAATTGGGCCTTTACTCCCTCCTATATTATTTGTTGCGTTTTCTTCAACGGCTTTACAAACCATAACCGAACCTATCCCCGCAAGGAAAATGATAATTAACGTAGCATTTTTTAAAAATAGTTTCATATTGCGTTAGGGTTGAATAAGTTGATAAGATGCGTATTTGAGGCTTAGTTTCCAGTTATCTCCGTTTTTATAAACAACATCGCCAGTTAGCAAATTATGGTTAATGTGGGCTATGGTACTGGATGTGTTGATGCTTATATCAATTACTTGATCAAGTGCTTTGTTAAATGGGTCATTAATATCGGGTTTTCGACTGTAAATTCGAGTTATTTGCATTTTTACAGTATCGTAGGTAAGACTGTATTCTTTACAATCTAAATTGCCTTCGTTTACAATGCTAATTGTTTTATTGTGTCCATTACTTTTAGTAATTAATTTATAATCGCCTGCTTGAAGGCTTTTAATTAAAAAAGGGGTATTTATGGCAAATGGTGTAGACGTGTTTTGTTGTTCAGTTAGCATTATACTTTTACTTTCGTGGTTAACAAATAGGTTTTGGCCATTGGCGTTTAAAACTTCGGCCTGCCCTACTATATAATCTGTTTCCAAATTATTTTTTGCGTACGAAAACGGTAAATGATTAAGGTTTTTACTGGTATCTTGTGGGTTAATTATAGTAATGTATCCGCTAAATGTACCCACTTTTATGCCGTTCACTTTTTGCACCAAAAGGGTTAATGTGTTTAATAATACCGTATCGTATTTTAAATTTTTATTGGGTTGAGCTAGGCTAACCTTAGCTCTTTTAGGTTTGTGTTTAGGTTTAAAAACTTGATTACTATTTATTGCCAAAGTAATTAAGCCTGAAGCTATAAAAACTACTATGGCTATAATTACTAATATTTTTATTTTATTATTTTTCATAAGTAATTGTTAAAGTTTTCTACGTTGAGATGATCTGCTTTCTTTTAAAGTCATTATGCCTCGTTCCGTTTCTTTTTTTACACGTATGAGCAAGCCTTCATCGTCGTACTCGTAAAATGTAGCCATGCAGTTTTCGTCTAACTCGGCCATTAGGCGGTAGTTGCGGTCGTCGTAGGCGTAGGTTTTCATGTGCGCATCGTAAGGGTGTATGCGTATATCATCTATGTATATACCTGTACCCGTAAGATTAAGGCTGAGTTCTTTATAGGTTGTGCCTACCTGTATTGTACCTTCTACCAACTTCCAACCTTCCACTACGGTTTTGCAGTTTAAAGGTATGCTTGTGCCATTATTGCTTAAAGCAATACGTACGCTGTCATCGGTTGGGTTAGCGTCTTTTACCCAAGCATTAAAAATATAGCGTTTGTTGCCTACAGGTTGGAATCCCCGAGGGTATAAGCCATCAATTTGTTTAAGTATATACTCGCCTGCGGTGTTTTGCTTTAAATAATCATACAATGGCAATTGCGGTGGCAATAGTTTGTGTTGCATGGTATGTACCGTAGTTTTTAAATTTATACCTGTTGCGGGTAATAGCAAACTGTACCTGCCTGTATGGGCTTGGCTATTTTTTTTGTTGCTTAGGCTAACGCCTATAAACTCAATTTCGCCACAATCACCTGCTGGGGTGCTTGCATCAATATCTTCAAAGCTATTGGCATATATTTCCCTACACATGGCATTGCTTGCTACGGCGGCAGGTAACCCGCCTTTAAAATCAAATTTGGCGGCACTGTACCTACCTAGCGCATCTTTGTTTTCTAGCTGTTGGCCATATTTATCATATAAGGTTACTGCATTGGCATTTTTCCAGTTTACTCGGTTGCCAGCAACATTGCTTTCCCAATTACCTGTTGTGGCGTTACGGTACCAATAAGCTGCAAAGTTTTGAATGTAGCCAGCATTTTTAACATTAACTGCGGTAGAGTTAAAAACGTTGTTATGGTTACGAGTTTGTTGATAAACCTTTGTTTGATATGGCCGCCAGTTGCCAAAATAACCTGTATTGTAAGGGTTTAAGCTTTTTTCTTTATAGATTTTGCTTTTGTCAATGGGTTGACAGGCTGGGATAGGTGAGCCGTCAAGGTAGGTATAGTGCGGAATTTGAGGTGTATTTGGTTCTTTTCTATATGAAGTCCTTAAATTGTCTTTATTTTTTAAATCAGAAGTACTAAATATGGTTTTAATATTAGTGTTTGAAGATGTTGCAGTTAGTAACTCCTGTATAGTATTTTGATAAATTTCAAAAGCGAATGGTTTTCCAATTCTAAATTTACATCTCACAGTACCAGAATCTAGATATATACTATCTTTATGTATCAACCAATTATATGTGTATGAGAGTTCACTACCACCCACACCAAGATTTTTATCGAAAATACCATCATTATTGGTATCAATTTGAACTGCCTGATTAAAATGAGGAGTGGTGGGTCCTCCATAACCACCCCCTACAAAGTATATTCCTTTTTTGGGTACGTAAATGCAAGTATCTAAAAAACTACCGGGGTCTGCATTATAGTAAAATGAACTATTGTCAAATACCCTTACATTTGCTACGACCTTATCATAAAAAGCTTTACCTCGAAAATATGTGTTTTGTGGATAATAAATTAAACCCAATGGAGGGTTCGGGGATGTCACTACATATGTGGTTATTGTATTCGGTACAACCATTGGCTCAAAAACCAGAAACGGCTTATTCTCAATAAATAAAGCAGGCGCACATTCTGGCTGTACGGCCCATTTATCATCATAAGTAGTTGTAGATGCGTTTAATACGTTTAAATCACTTGGTGTATTTTCTAATGCTAGGCTAAATTGTCCGTTTTTAACAGGATTGCTAAGGCAGGTAATTGTGCTAGTGGCATCGCCCAGTAAATTACGAAAGTTAGAGCGTATAATTTTATAATTAGTGTTTGAACGAAAACCCACAACTTATTTTATTATAGATAGTTACCATTATTTACTGTTTTGAATAAATTTATTTATTTTGTAATAATACTGT
>JAYULE010000092.1:0-3629 GCA_043763845.1 Sphingobacteriales bacterium | reverse complement strand
ACAATAAACCTAGGTTTAAAATTAATAGCCGATAAACCTTTAGGGAAACTGGCATTTACCAATGTTAGAATTATCACCATGAATGGCAACGAAGTTATAGAAAACGGGACAATTGTGGTTGAGGAAAATAAAATTATTGCAATTGGTAAAACTAACGATATAACTATACCAACCGATGCTATGCGGTATAACCTTGAAGGCAAAACCATTATGCCTGGTATAATTGATGTTCATGCACATTTACCAACAAGTGTTGATGGTGTATCGCCACAGCAAGATTGGCCTTATATTACCAATTTGGCTTTTGGGCTTACTACCGTACACGACCCATCGAGCAATACAGAAATGGTGTTTTCGCAAGCCGAAATGATAAAAGCTGGGCGTTTAATGGGACCGCGTTTATACAGTACAGGTACAATATTGTACGGTGCCGACGGTGACTTTAAAGCGGTTATAAATAATTATGACGACGCATTAATGCACCTTAAACGAATGAAAGCGGTGGGTGCTTTTTCGGTAAAATCGTACAACCAACCTCGCCGAGCCCAACGCCAACAAATTATTGAAGCTGCCCGTAATTTAAAAATGCAGGTTGTACCCGAGGGAGGTAGCACTTTTTTTACAAATATGAGTATGATTGCCGATGGACATACTGGCCTTGAGCATAACATACCTGTAACGCCTATATATAAAGATGTTACTACATTTTGGAATGCGAGTAAAACTGCCTACACGCCTACCCTTATTGTTGCTTATGGCACCCAATGGGGCGAAAACTTTTGGTACGATAGAAGCAATGTTTGGGATAATGATAAACTTTTAAATTTTACACCCCGCCAAATTATTGATGCCAGGGCAAGGCGTAGAACAACCTCGGAATATGGCGATTATGGCCACATAGATGTTTCTAAAGCTGTTAGCCAAATTGCTGCCGGCGGCACAAAAGTAAATTTAGGTGCACATGGCCAGTTGCAAGGTTTAGGCACACATTGGGAACTTTGGATGCTAGCCCAAGGCGGTATGAGTAATTTAGAAGCCCTAAAATGCGCTACCATAAACGGTGCTATTTATTTAGGAATGGATAAAGAAATTGGGTCGTTAGTTAAAGGTAAATTAGCCGATTTTTTAGTTTTAGACGAAAACCCTTTAGATGATATACGCAATAGCGAAAAAATAAAATATACTATTGCCAACGGCCGTATTTACGATGCCGAAACCATGAACCAAATTGGTAATTATCTAACCATAAAACCTAAATTTTGGTGGCAAACTGGCAAAGCCGATACTTTTACAAACTCCGATGGTAATGAACAAACACAACAATTTACCAGCCCCCATTGCGACTAATTGTTATTAAGTTTACAATGGAAATTTTTCCCAAAAAAAAATTAAATTTTACTTTTTTCTAAAAAATATACTTTAAAAGTTGTGCCCTCGCCTACATTGCTCTCTACTTCTATTTTTCCGCCCATAGCCTCTATTTGGGTTTTAATTATAAATAAACCTAAGCCTTTTGCATTCTCATTTTTATGAAAAGTTTTATACATTCCAAAAATTTCGTGTCCATGTCTTTTTAAATTAATACCAATACCATTGTCCATAAAATTTATAACCTTAAAACCATTTTCGATATACGTACTTATTTTAATTAAAGGATTATGGTCTGGCTTTTTATATTTTATAGCATTAGTAATTAAATTTAAAATTATGCTTTCAAAATAAGCTATATTGGTGTTAATGATAAATGTTGGTTTAAAATCATAAACTATTGTAGTATAAGACGATTCTATTAAAATACTAATTGGTGTTAGCACTCTTTGTATTTCGGTATAAATATTTAAACAAGTTGTTGGCAATTGTTTTTCTGATTGTATGCTTAATATTTGACTTAAATTATGAATAGTTTCGTTTAATGATGTAGTTGTGCTTTGTATTAATCTCCAAGCTGTTTCACGTTCTTCTTCGTGTTCTAAATCAGTAATACTAATTATACCAAACAAATTAGCAACGTGTGAGCGTACATTATGAGAAATAATGTGCGTAAAATTCTGTAGCCTATTATTTTGTATAGATGTTATTTCTAACATTTTTTTTAGTTCGTCTTGCTTATTTATTAGTGGTGTTATTTCATGACCAATACACAAAAATTCAGTAAAATTACCATTTTCATCTTTTAGCAAACTAAACTCCCATTGGTTGGTTACAATTCCATTTTTAGATGGTTTTCGTAAAATAGCCCAATGGCTTATATTTGGTTCTTTAAAACAGCTTTCAACAACATCAATACAAAGTTGGTGATCTTCGGGTAATATTAATCCCAAACTATTTTTTCCTAACCAATCGCTTGGAGTTATACCCAATATTTCAATAAAGTATGGATTAAAATAAGTGTAAGCCCCAGTTAAATCTATTTTAACTATATAAAATGAATTATTTTCTATAATAGATTTTAGGTAGGCATTATCTTTTGAAATACTTGTGTTGCTTTGTTGCAAAAGCAACATCATTTTTTTTTGTTTATCAATATCTTGAAATGTACCATACAATCCAATGGTTTGCTCTTCATCATTTTCCGCTATTAAATGAGAGTGCTGTGGGGCTAATTTAACACTTTTATCTTTTGTTCTATCTGCAAAACCTATTACCCGTACCCAAATTTTGTTACCTTTTGCCGTTAAAATTTGCAATTCTTCATCAAAAGATTTGCCTGTTCTAACACTATTTAAAACTACGTTTGAAATATGTGTTCTACTTTCTCCTTCAATAAAAAAACTTATACCTTCTTGTAAACTAGGTTGAGTTTGGGTATCAATTTCATATATTTGCTTAGTAACCGATGACCATAGTAGGTTTCCAGTTACAAAATCTATTTCCCAACTGCCAACGCGGCCAACTTCACTAATGCGTTCGTTTATTTCCGCTTGTTTTATATAAAAATCTTTATTTTTTTGTAACTGGGTAGTAATTAATTGGTAATTATTGTTTGAAAGCGTAAGCTTGTTTATTAATAGCTCTTGTTTATGTGAAGCTAACACTAATTCAGTTTCAATTTTTTTTTGGTGGGAAATATCAAAAAAAGTATAATGAAAAAATTTTATATTGTTATGCTTCTGGCTTACCACTTTTGCATTAACTAATACCGGAATACAAACACCGTCATTTCTTTTTATTTCTAAACTAATTTGGTTTAGGTTACCGTTCTTTTTTAGCAATACGTTTATATTAGTATCGAAATAAACTTTCGCACCTAAAGGCAAAAAATCTCGTATATTTTTATTATTAACAACTTCTTTTTTAGAAAGTTGCAAAATTTTGAGCATAAAATTATTGGCGTAATTTATAACCCCGTTTTCAGATGTTATAATATAGCCACAAGGCAACAAATCCATTAATTGATTATTTTCTTCATCCATGTTGCCTATTCATATAAATAATTATTTTATGTTGCGAATATAGAAAATTCTTGTTTTTTAACTTTATTTTAAACTTTGTAAAATTTTCTAAATTTTTAAAAAAATACTTACCCCTAAATAGTGTTTGAACGAAAACCCACAACTTATTTTATTATAGATAGTTACCATTATTTACTGTTTTGAATAAATTTATTTATTTTGTAATAATACTGTTAA
>JAYULE010000091.1:0-13256 GCA_043763845.1 Sphingobacteriales bacterium | reverse complement strand
GAAACAAAATTAGCGCAATAAAAGTTTAATCTTAAACCAAAAAATCAATAAAACTTAAGAATTTTAAAATAGCACTAAGTATATTAACTTCGCCCTATGGCAAACACAATTTTAATAAAACAAGCAACACTAGTAAATGAGGGTAAACAATACATTGCCGATGTTTTTATTAAAGATGGCATTATCCAAAAAATAGATAAACACTTAACCCATACGGCCGATATTGAAATAAATGCAGAAGGTAAACACCTTTTACCCGGCTTAATTGACGATCAGGTACATTTTAGAGAACCTGGTTTAACACACAAAGCCGAAATTTATACCGAAGCAAAAGCAGCCGTTGCTGGCGGTATAACCTCGTTTATGGAAATGCCAAATACCGTACCTAGTGCACTTACTCAAACATTATTAGAAAATAAATATCAAATTGCTGCACAAAAATCGTTAGCTAATTATTCTTTTTTTATGGGAGCATCAAACCATAATTTAGATGAGATTATGAAAACCAATGTAAAAAATGTGTGTGGTATAAAAATATTTATGGGCTCATCAACAGGTGATATGTTGGTAGATGATGAAACCGCATTAGAAAAAATTTTTGCAAATGCGCCCACTTTAGTAGCATCGCATTGTGAAGATGACCCATTAATAAAGCAAAATTTTGCGGAACTTAAAAAACAATATGGTAAGCTAAACATACAAATGCACCCGCAAATTAGAAGCGACGAGTCTTGTTTCTTATCTTCATCTAAAGCAATTGCATTGGCACAAAAACACGGTACACGCCTTCATATTTTACATATTTCTACCGCTAAAGAAACACATTTATTTAACAACAGCATTCCACTAAAAGATAAAAAAATTACTGCCGAAGCTTGCACCCATCACCTTTGGTTTACCGATAAAGACTATGCCGAAAAAGGTAACTTTATAAAATGGAACCCCGCAATTAAAACCCAAGCCGATAGAGACGAGATTTTAAAAGCTGTAATTGATGGCCGTATAGATGTATTAGCTACCGACCATGCCCCACACACTTTACCCGAAAAACAGCAAGATTACGAAAACGCACCATCGGGTGGGCCACTAGTACAACACGCCTTAAACGCTTTGTTAGAAATGTACCACCAAGGTAAAATAAGCCTCGAAACTATTGTGGAGAAAACAGCGCATAACCCCGCAATTTTATTTAATATAGATAAACGTGGTTATATTAAAGAAGGTTATTGGGCCGATTTAGTTTTGGTAGATTTGCACCAACATTATACCGTAAACAAAGAAAATATATTGGCTAAATGTGGTTGGTCGCCGTTTGAGGGGCAAAAATTTAACTCCCAAATTACACATACCATAGTTTCGGGCAATTTAGTTTATCAAAATGGTATATTTAACGAATCAATTAAAGGAGCTAGGCTGTTATTTAACCGCTAAGTCATCGGCGAAAGCCCAACCCTTTTTGCTTAAAATTTAAACATTAAAACTGTGGCATCAATTAATAAAAGATATGCTTTAGGCTTGTTAAACAGACATGCATCGGTATTAAAATATGTAATGATGGTTAGCACCATTATTGTAATTACATTGGTATTGCCAAAACACCCAAAGTTTAAGTACGAGTTTGAAAAAGGACGAGTGTGGTTGCATGATGATTTAGTTTCGCCTTATAATTACCCCTTAAAAAAAACTCCAGAGGAAGTAAATGCTGATAGAGAAAGTATTAAAAAAAACATTTTACCTATTTATAAATTTAATAGCAAAGTAAAAGAAACCCAACTAAACCAATACCAAGCCGATTTTGAAGCCAAGTGGAGAAGAGCTAATTTACAAAATCCGGTATTAAAAGAAAAAACTTTTAGGGCTGGTTATATTTTTTTAGACCAAGTTTACAATAAGGGTATTATAGGTTTAAACAAAAAATACCAACGCGATGGCGAAAATTATTTAATTACCGTACTAAATAATAATATTGAAACCGAATTAAGTACGGCTACACTTTTAAGTGTTTCATCGGCTTTTTTACAAGCTAGCCAACAGTTACTTGCCGATAAAACCATTGCTGCCGATATTTTATTAGGCCTAATTAAAGACCATTTAACCCCTAACGTTTTTTACGACGAGCAGTTTACCGAGAAGCTAGAAAATAGGGCTTTAGAAAACGTATCAACCACACGTGGTATGATACAAAAAGGCGAATTAATTATTGCAACAGGTAGCAGTATTGATGCCGAAATTTATAAAAAATTAGAATCGTTACGTTTATCGTACGAGCAAAATGCAGACATAAACGGCGATAGAAAACTGGTTTTACTAGGCCAGGCAATGCTAGTAACCTTAATAATTGGTTTGTTGATGGTTTTTTTGTTCCTTTTTAGAAAAGATATTTTTGCTGATAATCGTCAAATATCGCTCATATTGCTGGTTACTACTGGTATGCTGGTTTTTTTATCGTTGGCTATTAAAATACAAATACCCAATTTGTACTTTATACCTTATTGCATTGTACCTATAATAATACGTATATTGTTTGATACACGGCTTGCAATGAACATACATTTGTTGGTAGTTTTAATTGCAAGCTTTTTTTTACCCAACAGTTTCGAGTTTGCATTTTTGCAAATTACTGCAGGTATGGTGGCCATTTATAGTATAAAAAACTTGGTACGTAGAGAACAGTTTTTGGTATCGGCATTATTAATTTTATTAAACTATTTGGTAGTTTTTATAGGTATATCGCTTGTGCGAGAAGGCAGCATAAATACCATAAATTGGATGGTTTTTGTTCCGTTTATTTTTAGTGTGATGCTTACGCTGTTGGCTTATCCGCTTATATATTTGTTCGAAAAACTTTTTGGTATAACATCAGACATTACTTTAATGGAGTTAACCAATACTAACAATACGCTATTGCGTGATTTAGCATCAAAAGCGCCCGGCACATTTCAACACTCGTTACAAGTAGCAAACTTGGCCGAGGCCGCAATATATAAAATTGGCGGAAACACACTTTTAGTTAGGGCGGGCGCATTGTACCACGATATTGGCAAAACAGAAAATCCTCAGTTTTTTATCGAAAACCAAAACAAAGGCTTTAACCCACACGATAAATTGTCGTATCAAGAAAGCGCACAAATTATTATTCGCCACGTAAGCAAGGGAATAGAAATGGCTCGCAAACACAACATTCCCGAAATGATTGTTGATTTTATAAGAACTCACCATGGTAATACCCGAGTTGATTATTTTTACCAATCGTACCTAAAAAATTTTCCCGAAAAAATTGTTGATGAAAATACTTTTCGTTACCCTGGGCCAATTCCTTTTTCTAAAGAAACTGCGGTATTAATGATGGCCGATTCGGTAGAAGCAGCATCAAGAAGTTTAAAAGAACCCGATGCAAAAAACATTAACGATTTGGTAGAGCGTATTATAGACTACAAATTAGCACAAGACCAATTGGACGATAGCAACATTACTTTACATGATTTAGAGGTTATAAAAATAATTTTTAAAAATATGTTAATGAGTATTTACCATGTGAGAATTGATTATAGCGAATCTATTTGAAAATTTGATTTTGAACCTATGTTTGGTTTGCTATATTTGCATTCCGTTTAAAAAACGGAGAGATGCCTGTCCCGAAGGGATTCCTTCGGAAAGTGGCCGAAAGGAACAGTTTGTCCCAAAGGAACTCCTTCGGAGCTAAACTTAAATGAAATAAAAAGTGTTCACAGCTTATATTTTAAAATCTATTAAAGATAATAGATACTATTACGGAAGTTGTGAAAATATTGTTAAACGACTGTTGATGCACAATGAAGGCAAAGTTAAGTCAACAAAAGGTAGAAGACCTTTTATTATAATTCATGAAGAAGAATTTAATACAAGGTCTGAAGCACAAAAAAGAGAGTATTATTTTAAATAAATTAACGGTTACATTTGGTTGAAATAATATAATATAAATCAAAGGAGAGATGCCTGAGTGGCCGAAAGGAACAGTTTGCTAAACTGTCGTACTGGCAACGGTACCGAGGGTTCGAATCCCTCTCTCTCCGCCATATTTTGTTTGTGAATAAAAAAGCCTCTTAATTTAATGTTAAGAGGTTTTTTTTTGGTTTTTAGCCTTAAAATAATATTTCTCACCCAATAACTCATCTATAAATCTCATTTAGGTGTTAATTTACAGCAAGGCATGTAATTAATTAATAATAGCATTTTTTTCGCGTTAAAAAATTAATATAAATCATGTAATAACTATTATCATCTATTAAAAAAGACTTTATTTATGTATTATTCTACCCTTATTAAAATATTTAACAAAAATATTACACCAAATTAACTTTAAATAATTGTTTGATAGCTATTTACTCTTTATCTTTACATGACATTTTAAAAATTATACTACGAAATAATTAATAAATGTATTATAATCATATAACTATCTACTAACTGGTTTAAAAAAGTAAGTATTAGCCTAAACTTAATAAATATGGTTTTGCTTAAAAAGTATAGAAAAATTTATCGAAAATATACTTAAAAAATAAAGAGAAAGTAATAATCTTTATAACAAAATAGATACCTAATTATTAAATAAATAAAATTTATGCGCCCAACATTAAACCTTTTTTCAACACTATTATTTTTACTAACTGCTGCTAACTGTATTGCTCAACAACAAGTAAGTTTTACTTACGATGTATCGGGTAACCAAATAGAACGTAAGTTAGTGTGCGTTAATTGCAGCATTTTAGCCGTTAAAGATGTATTAAAGGATATAAAATTATTTAAAAACGATAGTTTGCTAACAGGACGGCACTTTCTTACTTATCCCAACCCGTTAAAAGAAGTTTTACATGTAAAATGGAGTTCAACCGATCAGTCATTTATAATAGCTATTGATGTATTTGCTTTAAATGGTGTACGCATTTACCATAAAAATTACGCTTCTAATCAAACTGAAACTGATATTTCTTTTTTAAATTTAAATGCGGGTATGTACGTATTACGAGGAATTTACAATGATGGTAAACAAGAAAATGTAGAAATATTAAAACAATAAATTTTATCGTAACATAATCAAACCCTTTATGAAAAAATATTTACTTAGCATTATTTGCTTTTCACTTTCAATTTCTTTCGTTAGTGCGCAAATAAAAGACTCAATTAATAAGACAGCTACAGAAGATGCCATTAAAATTGGGATTAAAGTTGATACATTAACCTATCATCCTAATAATATACCTGATTTAATGGTTGATACGCTTGAACTTCTACAAAATGATGGTTATGCATCTAAAGGTGGTTTAACGCCTACAGGTGCGGCGAGTAGTTATTCGCCGCCACCTTTACCCTCAAACTTAGATGCAGGTAGAACCAGCGGGATTGTGGACATATCTGCCAGTGGAGCTGCAACATACACCATACCCATTGCCGTACCGCCAGGAATAAACGGTGTTGCACCTCAAATTGCCTTAAGTTATTCAAGCCAAGGCGGTAACGGTCTGGCGGGTTATGGCTGGAACATTTCTGGATTATCTACCATAACTCGCATACCAGCAACTAAATTTCATGATGGTTTTGTAGGCGGGGTTAATTTTGATATGAATGATAGATTTGCATTAGATGGGCAAAGACTATTATTGAAGAGTGGAGTTTATGGTGCAGATGGCGCCGAATACCAAACAGAAGCATATTCAAACCTTAAAATTATATCAAGAGGAACTGCCATTCATTTATCTAATACTATATTAGGACCACATCGTTTTGAAGTGCAATATCCAGACGGGTCGAAAGCGTTTTATGGATTTAATTACAGTAGTACCTTAGATCCTAGAAATTATGCCATCAGTTATTCGGAAAACCCACAAGGTTTAAAAATATTTTACGAATATGTAGCACACAATAACACAATTTCCATCTCAGAAATAAAATACGGTGGGCCTACATTCCCTTTAAGTATAAATACCATAAGTTTCTTGTACAAAAACAGGCAACGTACTGAACAGGTTTTTGTTGGCGACCTCAACTTTTTTACTGATAAAATACTGTATGAAATAAATGTAATAGGTGCTAGTTATACTGGCTACCGAAACTATGTTTTAGCACACAATACAACTGACCCACTTAAATATGAGCGCTTAATAAGTATACAAGAATTTAGTGGCGACAAAAGCAAAGCTTTTGAACCAATTATTTTCAACTACGAAAATACGAGTAATTCTGTTGCTCAACGAAATATAAGCCAATTAGATGTATCGGGCTATAATGCAGTGAACACAGAAGTATTGACCAGCGATTTTACAGGTGATGGTAAGTTAGATTTTATAACATACCCTACAAAATTTTGGGAGAGAAACTCTATACGACTATATTATGGTGATGAAATAGGGCAAAACAGTTATGCAGGTATTCCCTATCCACAAATGGGCTATTCTGTAAATACGGGTATTTTTCAAGAAATATTCCCCGTTAGTTGGTTAACGCATAACAATAAAATATTATCAGGGCAAGGTTTGGTATTGGTAAAAAATGTTAATAAATCTACCGTTAATTTTCAAGTGCTTTCTACCAGCTCTATCCAACCTTTAACTCAATATAATAAAGTGTGGGATAATGCACCAATTACCCCACCTTACGAATCAATACCACCTTGCAATCAAAATCCTTTATTTGGCAATCAAGCCATAGATAAATCCTATTTGTCGGGCGATTTCAATGGTGATGGTCTCACTGATATATTGGCTGTAGGTAAAGCATATAATATTCAAGTACCAAATTCAGACCCGAATTGCGACCCTACAATACGTGGGGGATGCTGCAATGTCTTTTCACAAATGGTATATGAGTCCAAGGTACATTTTATAAACTTGGACAGAAGAATTACTGCAAATTTTGTAATTGATGCAGGAACATTAACTGTTTTTTATGGTGAAGGGGACAAGCTAACAACTGGTGATTTTAACGGTGATGGTAAAACTGATATTTACCATTTTAAGAATGGCAAAGTTTTTATTTATACACTTAATGCACAAAACAACTTACAATTGCTTTGCCAACAGAATGATTCGCGTATAAACCTTGCCTACCAACCTTTGTTTGGCGATTACAATGGTGATGGAAAAACTGATTTTTTGATGCCTACTGGTACAAATACAAATCTTTTCGCCTCTTTTATTTCTACAGGTAAAAAATTTAAAAAAGAAGAAAGCAATATGGCTTTTAGCGGGTCCTCGGCAGAATGGAATGGGCAGACAGCAACAATGACAGCAAGCAATGTGATTGCTAATGATGTAGATGGCGACGGTAAAACCGATATTATAAAATATTTCTCCACTACAAAAAATGGACAAAATACAGGCTCATTTGCTGTAAGGGTATATCCTAATATGGGTTCCACAACTCGCTTTGATCCACCATCCTTTACAACAGGCTCTTATTTCGGAAAAACGATTAACCTCATCCATTACCCCATACCTGTATTTTTAACCAGCGACAAACCCAATCTAAGTTTAGAGTTTGGTGTGTTAAGCGATAACTCTGTAAGCTTATTTGGTTTTACAAAAGATTTTAAAAAAGAAACATTGCTAAATTCGATAGTTCAAGATGGGGTTACACATATCTTAGAATATAAAGACTTAATACCAAATGCCAATGGTACAAATGCCGAAATACCTTTATACCAATCTTCACTTAGCCAAACTTTTCCGTTTATAGATATTGCCATGGCACCAGGCTTTAAGGTAGTAAGTAAATTAAAACGAGTATTTGGAGCTAATACCTTACAGCAAATTTTTGGTTACCAAAATGCAGTTAGTAATAACGATGGTTTAGGCTTTATGGGTTTTGGGCAATTCTGCAAAAGTAATTGGCATTTAAATATTTCTGATGCAAATAGGCTTTTTAGTACGATTATTACAGACCCTTTAAATAGAGGTGCAACAATCAAAACCTTTACTAGCAAAAATTCTTATATAAATCCAGCTATAATTGCCAATCCAAGTTTAGGTACCATAAATGATTTTATCAATAGAACAGATAATACGTACACCACCCAATTATTGCCCAATAAAGTATATAAAAGTACGGTTAATAACATTATTAGCAGAGATTTATTAAACAATACCACCACCACTATTGCTTACCAATACGATATATATAATAACCTTACCAAAGAAACCAGTAATTTTTCTGGTGCAGGTACAAAAACTATCGATGTTGTATATGCCAACAACCCCACTGGCACACCATTTTATACGGGCAGGCCATTAACAAAAATCACAACACTAAGCAATGGTGCTGATGTTTTTAGTACAGAAGAACAGTATTCATACACAGGTTTCTTGCTTACAAAAGTTAAGAAAAAAGGTAACAATACTACTTTTATGGCAGACTCTATGCAGTATGATGTATTTGGTAACGTATTGCAAAAAATTACCATAGCACCCACTGGGGCGCAACGTATAATTAAAATGGCGTACGACCCTACCGGTAGATTTTTAACAAAAGAAACCGATGTAGAAGGTTTAGAAACCAATTATGAGTTTAATGCAGTTGATGGTAACCTTTACAAAAAAACCAACCCATACGGTTTAACAAATTTATTTGATTACGATGTTTGGGGCCGGCTAAATTATACTACCGATGAATTAGGGAAAACTATTGGTAAACTGCTAAACAAATTGGGCAGCAATATGGAGATTGAAGAGTGGACAGAGGCAGGTTTTGAAAAACGTACCTTAGTAAATGCAATAGGACAAACCGTACGAGAAAACCTAATGGACGTTTTTGGAGTTTGGAAGTACAAGGCATTTCAGTACGATGTTTACGACCGTTTAATTAAAGAAAGTGAAACATCCTTAGATAGTACTAGTTACACGCAATGGAACCATAAAGATTATGACAATTTGGGCAGAATAAAACAAATAACCTCTTACACTGGCAAAGTAACCAACATAAGTTATAACGGTTTAAGCACTAACGTAAACGATGGTATAAAATCGGTTACCACCAATAAAGATGCCTTGGGAAACATAATTAGTACACAAGACCCAGGCGGTACTATTAACAATACCTACTTTGCAAACGGCAATTTAAAAACTGCCGATTATGGTGGATCTGTACAAACCATAGAACAAGATGGTTGGGGAAGAAAAACCAAACTTACCGACCCAAGTGCAGGCGTATATTTTTACACCTATACCCCATTTGGCCAAGCTTGGCAAGAAATTACACCTAAAGGACGCACCACCTTTATTTACAATCCTTTCGGTAAGTTAGTTCTTAAACGTGTGCGAGGTTTAAATGGAGATTTAACCGATTTAACTTATGCTTATAGTTATGATGCTAGTACTAAATTGCCAACCATACAAAATTTTGTAAACAACACAAACAATACTAACAACAGCACCAATACCTATACATATGATGCATTTAAGCGCATTAGCATTGCAGTAGAAGATAACAGTTTTGCTACCTTTACCAAAACTTATACCTATGATGAGTTTGGACGTATAGCCACCGAAGCATCCACAGCCCTAAGTAAGGCAAATAACAAAACAGCTACAAAAACAATTCGCAACAATTATCAAAATGGCAGTTTAAAAAGTATAACCGATTTAGCCAATAACACCATTATTTGGGAAGTAGCAGTTATTAATGCTCGTGGCCAAGTAACCGAGGCCAATTTGGGCACTTTACAGAAACAAACCAATTTTTATGATTCTTTCGGTTTACCAACGGAAATAAAGATTAACCGCTTTGGTGCCACCCCTGCCTTACTGATGAAACTAACATACAGTTTTAACGCACAACGGGGCAATTTAAACAGCCGCACCAGTAGCCTTTTCGGCACTAACGAAACCTTTACTTACGACAGTTTTGATAGGCTAACCGAAATCAATACAAACGGGCAAATACATACTCAAGTTTACGATAACAGGGGGCGCATTACCAGCAACAACACCTTGGGAAGCTATGTATATGCCAACCCTAACTCTTACCAGCAGGCTGGTTTAACCAGTTTAACAGCCACAGCACTAGCTCATTACCAAAACAACACGCCACAGCAAATAACCTATAATGCCTATAAAAAGCCCATAGAAATTTACCAGCAGGGTAAAGACAGAATAAGCTTTTTATACAATGCTACACAAGAACGCAGCACCATGTATTATGGGGGCGAGCAAACCGACCCAACCCAACGCCGATATACCCGCCATTACAGCGAAGATGGTGGCATGGAGATTACCATTGACAAACAATTGAACCTAACCAGCTTGGTGTTTTACCTTGGTGGCGATGCTTACAGTGCCCCCGCCATTTGGAAAGAAGAGCACCAAAACTTAACTATCAGCAAAGTGGTTAATTTATTTTACCTTCACCGAGATTACCAAGGCACCATATTACAAATAACTAATGCCGCAGGCACAATACAAGAAAACCGCCAGTTTGATGCTTGGGGGAATATTGTTAAGATAACAAATGGTACAGGTACCATACTTACCGCCTTTATAATAACCGACCGTGGCTATACTGGCCACGAACACCTTCTAAGTGTTGGCATTATAAACATGAACGGGCGATTATACGACCCATTACTCCACCGTTTCCTCTCGCCCGATAACTATGTACAAGACCCTAGCAATACGCAAAACTTTAATAGGTATGGCTATGTGATGAATAACCCGCTCAAATTCACAGACCCAAGTGGGGAGTTGTGGTTTATGATACCCATATTAATTAAAGCCGCATTTATAGGCGCAGGCATAGGTGCAGCAGGCTATACTGTTAGTGTTGCACTTAGCCCCGGAGGTTTCAACAACTGGAATTGGGGTAGCTTTGGCAAGGCAGTAGGTATGGGAGCACTCTCCGGAGTTTTAACTGCTGGTATTGGGGAGGCATTTGGGGCAGTGGGCAAATTTGGCCACGAGTTGCTACGGGCGGGTGCGCATGGCCTATCCAGCGGTTTTACTAGCTTGGCCTTTGGTGGGGACTTTATGCAAGGCTTTGCCTCAGGCGCATTAGGCTCGTTGGCGGGCAGCGGTTTTCAAGAACTAGGAGGCAATTTTGCCAAGAGTGCCGCGGGTACAATTGGTTTTAGCGCTGTGGCGGGCGGCGTTGGTGCTGAGTTAACTGGTGGCGAGTTTTGGAAAGGCGCAACAACGGGGGCTATTGTTGCAGGGTTAAATCATGTGGCGCATATTGCAGGTGATGGTGATGGTTCTAAGAAACCTTCATCAAAAGTTTCGAAAGACAGTCCACCTACAGATTCTGGTTATGAGCCACCAAAAAGCGGTGATAGAAAAGTGCGAAATCCAAATGGTAGTGGTAGTGGGTGGGTTGATAAGAAAGGTCGTGTTTGGGTACCTCAAACTCATAAAGGAACACATGCACCACATTGGGATGTGCAAAATCCTAAAGGCGGCGGTTATATTACAGTGTACCCATCTGTTTCTACCTCCCTAAATATCGGGTTGGGCGTTGCATCGGGTTTATTAATATGGGAAGGCTTAAAGTGGGGAGGTGCTATACTATTAGCCCCAGAGACAGGCGGTGCGTCACTTGGTTTATTAGCTTTACCTTAATAATTATGATATTTTCCTTCAGGTATAAATTACAATTTTATGATAAAATTTGAAAAAAACATTAAAAAATTACTTCCTTATAATAGGCGGCATTATTACGAATTTTGGGATGAAGATTTTAATTCATTTACTGAATGGAACGGGGTTTCATTTCAGTTAAAAGGTATATCCGAAGAAAAAGATATTGGTTTAACAATGTTTATTGAAAATTATGCAATGTTGTTTAATAATATAGTATCACAACTTGATAATGGTTCGTTTTGGATAGTAAATCACGATGACAAAGATTTAAAATGGTTTCCTAATGAAGAGAATAATTTATGCGAGTTAAGAACCTTATTTAAACAAAATAACATCCCAAACTCATTTAAAGGTGCATTAATTTTTACGAAGGTTGATTTGCTGAAATTTTCCAATGATATACTTTCGTACCCCTTTGCTATATTCGACGAAGAAAGTTTATTATATAAAAATTTGGACATCTCACATGGTGAACTCCCATTCATCATAAAAATTTCTGGTCACTTCAACATTGATTTATTAACTACAGATAAAGAACTTTTGAAAAAAGTTGTAAATGAAAATACCGCCAGTGAATTTATAATAAAAGAGTATCGAGGTACTTTTTTGTAATTAACATGATAATTATTGTTTTGCTTTTTGTAATCCTTTGGTGGAGATTTTATGCAAGGCTTTGCCTCAGGCCCAATTGGTATAAACCTTAACAAACTTAACTTTAGTAGTAATCTACAAAAAACAGTCTTTAACGTTGGTGTTGGTGTTGTTGCAGGCATTGCCACTTATGAAGTGATTAAATGGGGTACAGCAATTTTTTTAGTTCCCGAAACCTTAGGTGGTTCATTAGGTGTAGCTGCTGCACTACCTTAATAATTTAATATCAATGGAAAAAAATAAAATAATACTCGATTTTTGTATATGGGGGTTTGATGATATCACTCACAATGAAATAACTCAAATAATAGGTGTAACTCCAATTAAATTATATATCAAAGGAGAGAAGAGAAATCCTAACTTACCAAACTCAAATTTGATTGATAAAAATGGTTGGCGCATGGCATCGCCGCTGAGTGAATATTGCACTTTTGAACAACAAATGAATGCAATGCTTGACATTATAGAGGCTAAACTTGCTGTATTCAAATTTATTTCAAAAAAATATGTTTGTGAGTTTTCGTGTGCAACTTTTATTTATAAAGAAAATAATGAAAGCCTACCGTGGATACATTTAGGTTCTAGATATAATAAAATAAATAAAGAGTTGAATATTGAATTTGACTTAGATTTGTATGTTTCTTAAGAATTTATTAACGCATTGGGGTCTTTGGCGGGCAGCGGTTTCCAAGAGCTAGGAGGCAATTTTACCAAGAGCGCAGCGGGGACTATAGGCTTTAGTGCAGTGGCGGGCGGGGTTGGTGCCGAGCTAACAGGTGGCGAGTTTTGGAAAGGTGCAACCACGGGAGCTATTGTTGCTGGCTTGAATCATGTGGCGCATACAATTACATCGGAAGATGAGTATATCTACAATGGGAAAAAGTATAAAGATAAATCAGAATTATATAATTCTACTTTTATACTTTAAGAATCTTCATTTTTATAATATCTATCAATATCTTTTTTGCGAGATTTGTGCCTCTTAATCATTTGGTTATGCAACAA
>JAYULE010000090.1:0-13265 GCA_043763845.1 Sphingobacteriales bacterium | reverse complement strand
AACGAATTGTACATAAACCAAAAAAATGGCACTTTTAAAGAAGATGCAGCATTATATGGCTTGGATGATAAGGGTCTATCTACCCATGCAGCTTTTTTTGATTACGACCACGATGGGGATTTAGATTGCTATGTATTAAACAATAGTTTTAGGCCTATAGAAAGTTTTGGGTTTAACGTAAACTTAAGAAACGAGCGAAATTTTAAAGGCGGCCACCGTTTGTACAAAAACAACAACGGCAAGTTTGTGGATGTAAGTGCACAAGCCGGTATTTATGGTAGCGAAATTGGCTTTGGTTTAGGATTAACCGTTGGCGATGTTAATAACGATGGTTGGGATGATATTTATGTTTCTAACGATTTTTTTGAAAAGGACTATTTGTACATCAACCAAAAAAATGGCATATTTAAAGAGGTAATTGATGAAGCTATGGGCCATATAAGCCAAGCTTCTATGGGGTCGGATATGATGGATATAAACAACGATGGTTACTTAGATATTTTTACCACCGATATGCTTCCCGAAACAGATTTTAAATTGAAAACCACCACCACTTTTGATGATTATAATGTAGCAAACGCAAAAATTAAAACCGATTTTCATCATCAATATAGTGCTAACTGCTTACAATTAAACAATGGTGATGGTACTTTTAACGAAATTGCCGCTTATGCTGGTATAAATGCAACAGATTGGAGTTGGGGTGCACTATCTTTTGATTTTAATAACGATGGGCTGAAAGATATTTTTGTAAGTAACGGCATATCTAAAGACCTTACCAACCAAGATTTTTTAAACTATTTTAGTAGCGATGTGGTTTTTAACAATGCAAAAGCTGGAAATTTAGATTTTAAAGTGATGATGGATAAAATGCAATCAAACCCTATTGCAAACTACGGGTTTGTTAATCAAAATAACAGCGTGTTTAAAAACGAGTCTGCAAATTTAGGTTTAGATGCTTTAAGTTTTAGCAATGGCGCAGCCTATGGCGATTTAGATAACGATGGCGATTTAGATTTAGTGGTTAACAACGAAAATCAAATTGCTTTTGTATATAAAAATACAGCTCGCCAAACATTAAAAACCAATTTTTTAAAAGTTAAATTGGTAGGTACAGGGAATAACACATTTGGCTATGGGGCAAAAGTTACCATTTATGCCAAAAAACAAATGCAAATGTTGCAACAAATGCCCAGCCGAGGTTTTCAAAGTTCGGTAGAGCCAATACTTGGTTTTGGTATAAATAAAATATCAAAAATAGATAGTTTGGAAGTTTTATGGCCTAACTTGAAATGCCAAACTTTATATAATTTAACTAGCAACACTACCATTACTTTAAAGCAAACCAACGCCACTAAGCTTTTTAAAGAAAATGTTAAAACTCAAAACACTTTGTTTACTAATACTAGCACAACTAAGCTAAAGGGCAATATATCTCACAAAGAAAACAACTTTATTGATTTCAATAACGAAAGGTTAATACCCAAAATGCTATCGGCCGAAGGGCCAAGAATTACAAAAGCCGATGTAAATGCCGATGGTTTAGACGATGTTTTTGTAGGCGCAGCTAAAGGCGATGAAAGTAAGTTGTATTTACAAACCTCAAACGGATTTGAACAGTTTGTACAGCCTGCCTTTGCACAAATAAACCTAACCGACAATACCGATGCCGTTTTTTTTGATGCCGACAAAGACGGAGATATTGATTTGTTATTAGTTTATGGCGGAAACGAAGATAAGTTAGGCTCAATTTTTTTGCAACCAAAGTTGTTTTTAAATAACGGAAAAGGTTTATTTAACCGAGGTACTGGTTTACCATTATTAACCGTAAATGCTGCGTGTGTAAGTGTAAACGATTATGACAACGATGGGGATATAGACATTTTTATTGGTGCCCGTAGCATTCCTGGGGCTTATGGTGTACCGCCTAAAAGTGCTTTATTACAAAATAGTGGTACAGCACAATTTACAAATGTTACACAATCACTTGCCCCAAAATTACAAAATTTGGGTATGGTTACCGATGCCCAATGGGCAGATATTGATAACGACAATATTAAAGAATTAATTGTAGTAGGCGATTGGATGCCTGTAACCATACTTAAAAGCAAGAACAACAAATTAGAAATAGCCTACACCATTCCAAATTCTTTAGGTTGGTGGAATTGTGTAAATGTTAGCGATGTTGATGGCGATGGTTTGTTAGATATTTTAGCAGGTAACTTAGGCCTAAACTCAAAAATTAAAGCCAATATTACTGAACCGGCAAGTTTGTACGTAAACGATTTTGATAACAATGGCCAAGCAGAGTGCATTGCGGTATATTACAAACCAGATGGTAAGCCATACCCTTTTAACTTAAAAAACGATTTGGTTGGGCAAATACCTAGTTTAAAAAAGAAATTTTTAAGATTTGATGCATACGCTGGTAAACCTATTGAAGAAGTTTTTACACCCGAAATGCTTACACAATCTATTCACTTACAAGTTAATGAAACCAAAACAAGTTTATACATAAATAAAGGCAATGGTAAATTTGTAAGTCAAGCTTTACCATATCAAGTACAATTATCGCCAGTTTATGCTATTTTAGTTTCAGATTTTAATAACGACAACAAAAACGATATTTTTTTTGGCGGTAATTTTTTCGGATTAAAGCCCGAAGTTGGTAAATATGATGCAAGCTATGGCATTACGCTTTTGGCAAAATCTAATCATAAATTTGATTATGTAAAACCAAAACAAGCTGGTTTATTTATTAAAGGTGAAGTTAGGGATGCAATTGAAGTTAAAAGCAATACAAAAAATTATGTTTTTATAAGTAGAAATAATGCTGATTTGCAATTGTTCCAAAAAAAGTAATATTGTATTAAGCTAATAAATAGGGTAATACAAGGCCATATTTACAAACGAACTGTCGCTTTTTGGCAATTTATAATCCAAAAACTTTTCGAAAGTACTTACAACCCTTCTTAAACCGTTTTTCTCAATGTACTTATCCATAGAGTTATACAACTGCCCACGTTTGTGGTATTCGCCTTTATAATAACCAATTAACATGTTGCCTTTTTTGGGCATTTGTAAATAGTTAACTTCGGTATTTAATTTAATCTTTTTATCAATTATTACCAGCATGTTGGTCACATTTACCGAATCGGCTGATTTATTATTTAGTATTAAAAAAGGAAAATTACGGTATTTTAAATTGTTTTTTTTTGCGTAGGATACTAAAATTTTTTGTAAAGAGTCGGCGGTTGTATAGGTTTTTTGTTTCGTAGTAGCTTTGTTTGTAGTAACAAAATCGGTATCTAAAACTCCAGTTTTAACTATTTTAAAACCGTAGTACAAAAAAGGGGTTTCAAAATAATTTTTGAGATTTTGGGCAAAATAGTAAGTAGATTTTTTATTGGTTAAGCTTAACCAACAATAGTTTAAAAATGTTGTTTTTGTTTTTTGTATCAACTTTGATTTATCATATTTACTAAACATTGCTTTTAAAACAACTGTTGTATTAGCATCGTTACCAAAATTAATAACTAACAAAGTTGGCCCAAATAAACTTACTTGGGTTATTATACCATTTGTAGTAAAGGCAAATTTGTTTTCCTTAATATTTTGGCTTACTTGGTATTTTGTGGAATCAGCTTTAAAAGCTTTATTGAAGGGACTATACCAGTTTTTCCATTTATTAGGATTACTAATTTGGTTGGCAACATCTAAAAAAGAAGCATTAATATTGGTTTCGTAAGTTTGAGTATAAGGTATAAAGGCCGAAATTAGCACAATAATAAGCACACCGATACCTGCTTTAATATAATTATTCATTTTTTTGGTTAATTAATAATTGAGCAAAAATAGAAGTTGATTTGGTATTTTCTATTTTATTTTGGCTTTTAGACCAGTAAATTTTTTATAATAGTTTAAAAAGTTTTATAATAAGCTATTTTTGTAGATAGTTTGTTTTGCAATATTTAATTAAAATGTGGGGTTATGGTATCAGATATTAACATAAGAAATAAAAAAGCAACATTTGAATACCAAATTTTAGATAAATTTACCGCAGGCTTAAAATTGTTAGGTACCGAAATTAAATCTATAAGGCAAGGTAAAGCCAATATTGGCGATTCGTTTTGCAATTTTATTGATGGCGAATTGTATGTGCGCAATATGGATATTTCGGAATATTCTCACGGAAGTTTTTACAACCACCCAGCTAAACGAGACCGAAAATTGCTTCTTAATAAAAAAGAATTAAAGAAACTACTTATTAAAGGCGAAGACAAAGGGCTAACCATTATACCATTGCGTATTTTTATTAACGAGAGAGGTTTTGCTAAAATGGATATAGCTTTAGCCCAAGGTAAAAAAATGTACGATAAACGCGAAACATTAAAAGATAGAGATGTAAAACGAGAAATGGATAAGGCTATGAAGGGATAATTATTTTGCTATTTACCAAGCTTGCTCGCCCAAAAGGGGAACAAACTTAAAAGTATCTAAAATAAATTTTTCGAAATCGTTTTCATTTATTCTTACAACCTTCATCATTTGCTGTTCCTTATTATCTCCAACAGGAATTACTAAAATACCCCCAATTACCAATTGTTTAAGCAATATTTGAGGCACAAATGGTGCACCAGCGGTTACAATAATTTTATCGTAAGGGGCAAATTCGGGAATACCTTTAGAGCCATCGCCACAAAAAAAATGTGCATTATACCCTAAGTGCGGCAACACTTTTAAGGTGCGGTTGTACAGTGCTTCTTGCCTTTCTATGGTGTACACAGTTGCACCCATTTCTAATAAAACGCAAGTTTGGTAGCCACAACCGGTTCCTATTTCTAAAATTTTATCCCCTTTTTTTATTTCTAATAATTGCGATTGGTAAGCAACCGTGTATGGGTTTGATATAGTTTGACCATCGCCAATTGGGAAAGCTTTATCTAGGTATGCATGCGCCCAAAAAGTTTCGTCGAAAAAATAATGACGCTTAACGTTACCAATTGCATTAAGAACGTTTGCATTTGTAATTCCTTTTTTCTCTTTTAATTCAAGCACTAGTTTTTTTCTTGCACCCTTTTCTCGGTAATTATCAACAAATTTATATGCCATTGTAATTGTAAAAATAGTAACCTTGAATTAATAATTTGCATTTAAGCAACAATTAAAAAATTATTTATTCTTACTATTTAAAAGTTTTGGCAAATAATTTTTGCTTAATTTAGAGCATTAATAAAAATTGATGAAAATAATTTATTTACTCTACCTTTTACTAACATTAAGCAGCTTAAACACATTTGCCCAGTCGCAAAACAACAGCACCTACAGTGTGGGTTTAAACTTATTTTATTATGGCGAAGTACCCAAAATATTAGAAGAGGTACGTGGTGCCGATAGCTACCAAGCAAGTACGTTTAACGGTATAATTGCGAAATTTAACGATAACCAAATTAGTTACCGTTTTTTAGCCAGCCGTTACTTTAAAAAGGATTATAGTTTTTTTAATGAATGTAAAACATGCGAATTTGTTAAAGGAAAATACACCAGTTATGAGTTTAAGATGGGTTTCGAAAAAAACTTGATATATGCGAAGTTACAGCCCTTTTTTGGTGTAGATTTAGGATATAAAGATGCCATTTTTAATGGCATAGCTACTAACGCCGTAAATAATACTAACTTATACACTGCCGAGGTACAAAAAAAAGGAGGTGTTTTTTACCCATTTTTGGGTTTAAAATATACACCTACCACACATATTACTATTAGTGCCGAAAGCGGCTTAAACCTATATTATAATTTTATAACAGATATTAAAAGATATCCCGATGCTAATAAAACTATTGATACTAAAAATAGAAACGATTGGGAGTTTTTAACCCAGCCTATAGGTATTATTAGTATTCAGTATAATTTTGGAGCTAATTAAAGGGTATTTAAAGCAACTGGCAGTATTTTGCCATTGTAAAATTTATGGCCAGTAAGAGCAAAGTTGGCAATGTATTGTCCCATTTCAAAAGCCATTACTGGCGAGTTATAACCAGGGAATGCTTTTTCAAGCATTTCTGTTTGTGCCGAACCAAGTGCTAAACAGTTTACGCTAATTTGGTAAGGTAGCAACTCTTGCGAAAAACATTGAGTTAAATTATGTAAAGCAGCTTTGCTTGCCGAGTAGGCCGATAAGCCTTCAAATTTTGAGCTATCCTGAAAACCACCCATAGACCCAATATTTAAAATATGTGATTGTTTTTCCATAATGTTAAACAAATTCTTAATCATATTTACATGGCCTAAAACATTGCACTCAAACATTTTTGCAAAATCGGTTGTGGTGGTTTCTAAAAACGATTTATTAATTAAAATACCAGCATTATTAATTAAAGTAGTAAATGTTCTCCAGTTTGTGCTAATATATTCTAATAATTCATCATAATTGCCACTTACTATATCAAAAGTTAAAACGTTAATTTGGGCGTTAGGATTTAAACTTATTATAATTTTTTGCAAATTAGCTAGTTTCTCCTCATTTCTGGCTATGGCCAAAACTTTATGCCCTTTTACAGCTAATTCTATTGCTGTTTCAAATCCAATACCGCTACTTGCACCTGTAATAATAACTTTTTGTGGTTCAATTTGGGCATCTAAAAAAGAAGTTTGCATAATTATTTTTAGTTTTTTATAAGCAAATGTATTTTGCTTTTACTATTTGTAGATGTTAAAATTTTACTACCACTATAAACTTTTATTTTTTATTAAAATCTAATCGTAATGAAAATATATTGCTGTAAACTGCTGCACTTTGCCCGCCAATGTTGGTAAGTGCATAATCAAGCGAAAAGCTTTTAATTTTTATTCCTAAGCCTAAATTTGGTTGAAACTCTAAGCTTTTTTTTCCGTTAAAATCGGTGGTTTTTTGTATATTATTAACGCCAGCTCTTAAGAAAACTATCTGTTTAAAATCTGCTTCCAAGCCTAAAGTGGGGTCTAAACTTACTGGGTTGGCTGTTATTAACACGTTACGCTTACCATCAGTAGTTAAATTAAAGTTGGTTTCGGTGGTTAAGCCAAAGTTTTGTCCAATTTTGCTGTAGTAGGCAGCTCCTAAAATAAAACGGGGTAAAGTTATTTCGTTACTGTTTTGTGGTATAGCATTACCGGTAGCTTGGTAAATTGATGAAAACTTATCTGCATTATAACTCCAGGCGTTAAATGTGGTGGTAATATCGCGGCCCACCGCTGCAAAAGTAAAGTTTTTAAGTTTGTATTGTGCACCAACATCAATACCAAAACCGTACGATTTTCCAAAATCGCCAACTGTACGGTGTACAATTTTTACGTTTGCACCGTAACTTAAGTTTATAATTTTTTTAGAACTTTTAGCGTAGCTAAACAAAAAAGCGTAATCGGCAGCCGAAAAAGATTTTAAACGGTCGTAATTTATATTGCCATCTGCATCAATTAACTCGTTGGTATCTGGTATATCATCAACCCCAAAACGAATAAAAGATGCACTAACAACGGCAGTTTTATCGGCTACAAAGGTTGCAAAAGCGGCATAGTCATATTTAGCTATTCCTGCAAAATATTCGGAATGCATTAAACTAAGTTGATGATCTGATTGCATATTTACCAAGCCAGCAGGGTTCCAATAAGCAGCATTAACATCACTTACTGATGCCGCAACCGAACCACCCATACCAAAGGCTCTTGCACCAACACCAATTTGTAAAAACTCGTTACTATATTTAGGCGCTTGTGCAAAAGTGCAAAAGGGTAATAAAAAAAGAGCGGTTAAAAAACGTTTAATCATTATTTAAGCATTTTGCAATGTGGGCAAATATAAATATAAAATCTTGTGATAACTTTAATTTGTATTGTGATAAAATTTGCGTTAACTGGCTTTCTTGTTGTTGTGTTAAGGGCTTAACCCAAACTCTCATACAAATACGTTTTAACGAGTAAGATATTTTATCGTCATCGGCGTAAGCCAATAAATATTTTTCGTGTTTAAAAGATTGGTAAAATTTTATAAACCTTGCAAGGTCTTCTAATTTGTTAATTTCTAAAAAGGTAATTAAATCATAATCATTAACTTGGTTAAGTTGATTATAAAGCTGTTCTACATTAATTAATTGGTTAGTTATTAATAAGCTATCTAACAGCAACTCTAGGCTAATGTGTGCCAAAAAAAAAGGTTTTATAGCTGTTGTTTCCAAAGTTTTAAGTAACTCTAGTTTAAGTTGATGTTGGTGGTGTAAAAAAAATTCTGACGAGTGAAAAAGTTTATCAACCAGTAAATGTTTTTTCCATCCATTTAAAATATGTGTGTGATTTTGATGGGAAAAAAAGTTAGGGTTTTGTTTTTCGGGATAAATATTCCAGTGTTTATTTGCGTTTTTTACTAAATCGGGTAACAGGGCGCCTAAAACCTGATAGGAGTTGGCATTGTTACGATCGAAATAATAGTGCGATAAAAAATTCATAAAATGTTTAACTTAAAAAGCAATTGCCCACTAAACTTATATATTTGCTGCATTTACAAGGTACTATTTTTATTTTGATATGATGAATTTTGTTGAAGATTTACGTTGGCGTGGCTTATTGCATGATATTATGCCCGGCACCGAAAAAAAACTGGCTGAAGGCATAACTGCAGGATATATTGGGTTCGACCCAACTGCCGATTCGCTACATGTTGGCAGTTTATTGCAAATTTTAACTTTAGTAAGATTTCAAAAAGCAGGGCATAAACCCTTTGCTTTAGTAGGTGGCGCAACGGGTATGGTGGGCGATCCATCAGGAAAATCGGCCGAGCGAAATTTACTTTCCGAAGATATTTTAAACCATAACCTAGCGGGAATTAAAAAACAATTAGCCCAATTTTTAAATTTTGATTGTGGTGTAAACAGTGCCGAAATTGTTAATAATTACGACTGGTTTAAAAATTTTACCTTTTTAGATTTTATTCGCGATGCCGGCAAACATATTACTGTAAATTATATGATGGCCAAAGATTCGGTAAAAAAACGCCTAGAAAGTGAAGTAGGAATGAGTTTTACCGAGTTTAGCTACCAATTAGTACAAGGTTACGATTTTTATTACCTATGGAAACATAAAAACTGTGTATTGCAAATGGGTGGCAGCGACCAATGGGGAAACATTGTTACTGGCACAGAATTTATAAGGCGCAAAGATGGTGGCGAGGCTTTTGCAATAACTTCGCCCTTAATTAAAAAAGCCGATGGTACTAAGTTTGGTAAAACCGAAGGCGGTAATATTTGGCTTAGTGCCGACAAAACAAGCCCATTTCAATTTTACCAATTTTGGCTAAACGCAAGCGATGCCGACGCCGAAAATTATATAAAAATATTTACTTTTTTTACCCAAAGCGAAGTAGAGTATCTAATTAAAAACCATTTACAAGCTCCTCATTTACGCCTTTTACAAAAAACCCTAGCTGCCGATATTACTTTACTAGTGCATGGAAACCAAGCATTAGAAACAGCCTTAAAAACTACCGATTTTTTATTTAATAATGGAAGTTTAGATTTTTTAAATCAATTAACCAATACTCAATTTTTACAAATTTTTGAAGGCATTCCACAATTTACTATCAAAAAAGAGGAAATAGAAGCGGGTATTGATGCACTTACTTTATTTGCCGATTGTACTAAGATATTTACATCCAAGGGCGAATGTAAAAAAATGATTGATGGTGGTGGGGTTTCGGTAAACCGAGAAAAAGTAACCAATAATGGTAAAATATTTACCATTTCCGATTTAATTAATAGTCAATTTTTGATTGTACAAAAAGGGAAGAAGAATTATTTTTTGGTAAATGTAAAATAAAATTTATAACCTAAAATGTAGTTCAACCTCGTTTCCAATTGCATTGTAAATGCATTGGTCGGCAAGCCTTTTCATTATAAAAACCCCTCTACCTGTTAAATTTTCTAAATTTTCGGGTGCGGTTGGGTCGGGTAAAATATTAAAGTTAAAGCCAGCACCCTCATCCTCTACAATGCAAATTAACTTGGTATTTTCAATAATTTCGGCCGAAAGTTTAATGTTTTTATTAGGGTTTTGCTTATTACCATGATTTATTGCATTGGTAACTGCTTCATTTAGCGATGTAATAATGTTTGCATAAATATCCTGGCGTATTTCATAAAAAGACACTAAGCTATCCACAAAATTATCTACAAGGGTAATACTTTCGGGAACTGATGGAATTTGGAGTTTGTAAACACCAATATCGTTATATGTTATAATTTGGCTCATTTATTAGGTGTTAAATTTAGGTAGTTGTAATAGTTTGTAAGCTTTTGTTTATAAAATGGATTTAATACCGGCGAAATAGATTTAAGAATTTCCACATCAGCATTTTTTTGTTTTTGGTATTGCTGCCACCTCCAATTATAGTTTGGCATAAATTCTTTAGCCGCCGTACTCTCTTTTTTGGTGTCTTGTTCTCGCTCTCTTTCTGCTGTTGCGGCTTCTAATAATTTAGTTTCTATTTGCTGCTGTCTGGTTAAAACATCTTGCGATATTTTTTTGTATACGAGATCTGCTTCAGTTTGTTGCATATTTTGCAATGTTTTTTCTAAACCGCCTGGCATTTTAAAGCCATCTTTGTTTAAGTTTTCCATCGCTTCTCTAATCATTTGCTGTTGTTGAGCCATTTGCGAAAAAGCTTTACTACTTTGCCCTCCTTGCTGTTTACCTTCTTTTTGCCCTGGGTTTAAACCGCCTTGCTTATCTAATTGTTGTTTTGCTTTCTGCATATTTTTATTTAACTCTTGTTGCATTTTGCTAAGTTGCTGCAAATTGGGTTTAGGTTTGCCCTTTCCCGATTTACCTTTACCCATCGAGTTTTGCATATTTTGCAAAGCATCGCTTAACATTAAAGCTAAATTGTTTACAGAAGTTAATATACGTTGTTGGCTTTGAAGGGTTTCGGCTTGTTTTCTTTCGGTTATATATTCTAAAGTTTTGTTTAATTGCAAATTTATATTTTGAGTTTCTTTATTAACAGCAGCAGTAATTTGTGGTACCACTTTACTTAGGCTAAATAAACTATCTTGTATAGTTTTAAAAATATTCCCAATATTTTTTTGTGTTTTGCCTAACTGTACAAATTTACTATCGCTAATGTTAGTTTTTTTGGTAAGTTCTAATAAATCTTCTTCATCAAACGATGCTTTTAACGTGTTTTTTAGTAGGGTTTTTAGGTTTTGTTCATTTACTGTTTTTGCATCTTCTTGGTTTTCGCTTTGCATGCTGCTTAATTCTTGAGCCAATTTATCCATTTTTTCTGCAACGCTTTTTTGCTGTTTAGCGGCCGCTTTTTCTTGTTTTTGTTGCAAACTTTTTTGCGTTTCCTGCATTTCTTTTTCTATCTCTTGCTGCTTGGCTTCGGGGTTTTTAAATTCCGATTTTGTATTGTTTTCTTTATTTTCTTGTTCAAGTGTTTTTAAATCTTTTTTTATCTGCGCAAATTCTTTTTGTAAATTTTGTTGTTTATCTATTAAATTATTTTTGTCGGCTTGTTTGCTTAATATATCTTGTGTTTTAGCTATTTCTTTAAGTTTATTTATGGTATTTTCTAGCTTTTGGTCTAATGCCAATTGTTTATATAATGCCAACATACGTTCAAATTCTTTTTCAAGCGATTTGTTATCCATTTTAATTTGTTGCAAACTTTCTCTTGTCTCTTCTTTGTTTTTTTGATCTAATAGTTTTTGTAAATTTTGTAATAGTTTTTTAGTTTTATCATCTAAAACGTTTTCAAATAAATCCTTAATTTGTTTTTGTTTTTCTAAAAGTTGTTGGTTTTGAGGGTTTAAGTTTTTTTGTTGTACTAAATTTTTCTTGGCTTCGTTTTGTAAATCGTTTAATAAGTTTTCTAATTGCTTTTGTTTTTCTATTAAATCTTCAGCATTTTTTTTATCTTCAAAATCAAGCTTAGTTTTGCTTAATAAACTTTGGTTTATTTGTTGTGCTTGCTGTTGTATTTCTTTAGCTTGGTTTGCCGCCTGCTGTAATTTTTGCGTAAGAGTTTTAGTATTTTGTTCTAAATTTTCTACCTCTTGGTTTTTAGATTTTGTTTTATAAATTTTCAATGCTGATTTTACGGTTTTAGGGCCGCTTACACCATCATTATCGGTAACGGTAAAATAATATTCAATTTCTTCATTAGGTTTTATATTTGTCAAGTTTAAATCCCAGGTATAAAAAAAACTTTCATTTAAGTTATTGTGGTTTATTTTTATTGAAGTGCTTTTTAAAATATTGATTCGATTTTTATCTTCACTCTTTTTAATTCTATAATTAAATTTTAAGTTTAAAAAACCATAGTCGTCTGTAATTTTTCCGTTGAAGTAAACTATTTTAGGGTTTATGCTGTCGGGCATATCATCAAAACTTACGGTAGGGTATTCATCGGCCACACAATTAAGTTTAAAACTTATATTTTCGGTATTTAAGTAAGTTTTGGTTTGTGGAATTAAACTATAAATTTGGCTTTTAGTAAAACGTTGACTATGTGTAAAGTAATTGGTAGCAATAGGGTTAAGTACCATTTTTTTAGCATCTGCAATAAAATTTACTTGGTTGCTATTTTCAGTTCGTATTTTCCAAGTTAGTATAGTGCCAGCTGCAAAAGTTAAGTCACTGGGGTTTTTTAAGGTATCGTTTTGTTTGTTAGTGTAAGCAGGGTAATTTAAATAAACTTCGAAATTTAATATTGCAGGTTTTTTTATCACTAAAAGTTCAAAATCTTTCGAGTAAATGCCGGCCCCAATTAACCTAAACTTGTGGTTGTTTTGTACGTTATTAAAAGTATAATAAAAGTTAATTATATCTTTTTTATCTAATTTAAAAATATTTGCACCATCTTCTAAATAAACATCTTGTGGTATTTGGCTACCATTAATTTTTATTTCTAAATTATAGTTGTTGCCTTGCAAAACCTGCAAATTTTTATTTTCAACTTCAAAACTAAATGGAGCGGGTTTAAAAAAAACTTGGTTGTGGTTTATAAAACGTTTAGTGCCATCATTTAAAATAGCAGGCGCAATAAGTGCAATAAGTAATATTGCCAAAACAGGCGCTATTACATACTTTAAATATTTATTATTATGATTAAGTTTAATTGCCGAAACAAAAGCAATTGATTTTAATGCAGTTATTTTTTGAGATATGCTTGCTTCAATTAAGTTTGATTGGCTTTCACTATAAATCTGTTTTTTTAACTGTAGTGTATTTAA
>JAYULE010000089.1:0-54338 GCA_043763845.1 Sphingobacteriales bacterium | reverse complement strand
GTTTTAAAACTGCAGGACTTAGAAATTATCAAAAAAAAATATTAGATTTAACCTTAAACCCAGCCCCATACCTACACAATTACGCTTTTGATGGTATTATTTTTGATGCCCCTTGCTCGGGCAGTGGCACTTGGGGCCGTACACCCGAAATGCTTTGGCAGTTTGAAGAATATAAAATTAAGTTTTTTAGCGATTTGCAGCGTCGTATAGCCACACAAATTATTCCTTATCTAAAACCTGGTAAACCACTAATTTATATTACTTGCTCGGTTTTTAAACAAGAAAACCAAGACCAAACAGATTGGTTGCAAAGTCAGTTTGGTTTGGTATTAGCGCAACAAGAAATTATAAAAGGGTATGATTTAAAAGCTGATACTATGTTTGTAGCAAGGTTAATAAAACCATAAAATTTATTTTAAATTTTAGTACTAAATATTTAGGCTTAATTTTAAAACATGGTATATTAAATTTTCATAGCTTACGAAAAAAGCCACCCCGCTTAAATCAAGGTGGCTTATATAAAAAAAAATTAAATCTTATATCAAACTTACGCTTCGGTTAACAAACTCGGTTAAACTAGAATAATTTTATATTTTATATCTTTATGAACCTTGCAGTATTTAACACAATAGTTTAAAGAATAATTTTTAATTTTAACAATTATTGTATATTTAGATTTACTATAATTTTTAAGATTAAAATGATATGTTAAAATTGATTAATTAATTTTCTGAAATTAAAACAACAAATATATCTATGCAAACAGCATCAAATTTACAGTTTACCAACGTACAGATTGAGCTTTTAAAAACGTTTTCGCACCAAATTCCCGATAACGAATTGTTAGAACTGCGAAAAACACTCGCATTGTTTTTTGCACAAAGACTAATTACTCAAGCTGATTTAGTTTGGGATAATCAAAATTGGACAGATAAATTGGTTGATGAAATGCTTCACACTAAAATGCGTAAATCCTAATTCTAATTGAGAAAAATAGTTTTAACCCGAGTTCGATTTTTAAGCTACAGTATAATTTGCTGTAAACCAATGATATTTACGATTTTAAAGCGTTAACGACGGTAGCGGCATCCTTTTTTTACTTCGAATCTCCCCCTTCGGGGGTCGGGGGGATAGAAAAGTAAAAAAAGATATAGAGGACGGCGTGTTAAAACGCCCAAATTATAATCAAAACTTTAGTGGACAATGTTTTATTAATCGAACTCAGGTTTTTAGATACAAATATTTTTTTGGTTTGTATTTCCACGAAATCAAAATTTCATTGGATTTTTAAAGATCTTATTGATGGTAAATTTGTTTTATGTGTGACAACAGATATATTGGCCGAATATGCAGAAATTATAGGTTGCCATATGGGCAACTAGCAAGCGAGAGTGTATTACTCGTGTTAGAAAATTTACCTAATATTGAGTTAGTGAAAACTTACTGTAAATTTAATATGTTAAAAGACGAAGATGATAACAAGTTTGTTGATTGTGCAATTGCCTGTAACGCCAGTTTTATTGTAAGTCACGACAGAGATTTTAGAATTTTAAAAAGTATAAAATTCCCAAGTGTTGAAGTTATTGATATTGTTAAGTTTAAACAATTACTTAATTTAAATTAAGAATTATGAATTTAATAAAAAAAGCCACCCTGCTTATATCAAGGTGGCTTTTGCATTATAGAAATTAAATCTTATATCAAACTTACACTTCTATTTACAAACTCGGTTAAGCTAGCACCTGTTAACATACCTTGCGAAAGCAAAGCTAAATCGAAAGCTTGTTTGGCCAATTGGGTTTGCTCGGCTTCATCTGTACTGTTGGCAATGCGGGTAACCAATTTATGGTTTCCGTTAATGGCAACTTTGTAGCTATCGGGCATATTGCCATAAAAACTCATACCGCCACCCATTGCAGCCATATCTTTCATACGGCGCATAAACTCGTCCATAGTAACTGTAACAGGCATTTCATCAGGACTTAGGGCATCAATTTCTACCTGGTAAACAGGTTTGTTTATGGCTTTTTCAAAAACCTCTTTTACTTTTTTAGTTTGATCTTCGCTTAAAACGTGTTCCATTTTTTCGCCTTTATCAATCAGTTTATCAGCCACGCCACTATCAACTCTTTTTAACTGAGTTTTATCAAGTTTTTGCTCTAACTGACTAACAAAATGGGTATCAATTGGCGAATCCATCAACAACACATCGTAATCTTTTTTCTTTGCCGATTGTATAAAAGCATCTTGTTTTGCAGGGTCAACCGTGTAAATGTAAATTACGTTACCATCTTTATCGGTTTGTGCGCCTTCTACTTTTGTGCGGTATTCATCTAAAGTAAAGTACTCTTTTTGGGTGTTGGTTAGTAAGGCAAAATCTTTGGCTTTATCGTAAAACTTCTCTTCGCTCACCATACCGTATTTTACAAACAGGCCAATATCTTCCCATTTGGTTTCGTAAGCTTTACGGTCTTTTTTAAATAGTTCGGCTAGTTTTTCGCCTACTTTTTTAGTAATGTAGCTGTTTATTTTTTTAACGTTACCATCGGCTTGTAAAAAGCTACGCGATACGTTTAAAGGAATATCGGGCGAATCAATAACTCCGTGTAACATCATTAAAAACTCGGGCACAATATCTTTAACCTCGTCGGTAATAAATACTTGGCGGCTGTATAATTTAATTTTGTTGCGTTGTATTTCAAAATCCTTTTTAAGTTTTGGGAAATATAAAACTCCGGTAAGGTTAAAAGGATAATCAACGTTTAAGTGTATCCAAAACAAAGGATCTTCCGAGTAGGGGTAAAGTTCTTTATAAAAATTAAGGTAATCTTCGTCGGTTAAATCGGCAGGTGCTTTTGTCCAAACTGGCGTACCCGAGTTAATGATGTTATCTACTTCAATAGATGTATATTTAGCTTTGTCTTCTTCATCTTTACCATCTTCTATACTTTCGGATTTAGTACCAAATTTAACAGGTACTGGTATAAATTTAAAGTATTTTTCAAGTATGGTTTCAATTTTGTTTTTATCTAAAAACTCTTCCGATTCGGCATTTATGTGCAACGTAATTTCGGTACCACGGGTTGTGCGTGTGCCTTCGGTAATTTCAAAAGTGGTGCTGCCATCGCAAATCCAACGGGCTGGTTCGGCACCTTCTTGGTACGATAAGGTGTTGATTTCTACATTGTCTGACACCATAAAAGCCGAGTAAAAACCTAAACCAAACTTGCCTATAATTTCGTTTGCATCTTTGGCATCTTTAAACTTCTCTACAAACTCAGTAGCTCCCGAAAAAGCAATTTGGTTAATGTATTTTTTAATTTCTTCGGCAGTCATTCCCAAACCGTTATCGGTAATGGTAATAGTTTTTTTATCGGCATCAAAAGCAACTTCAACTTGTAAATCACCAACTTCGGCACTGTATTGTCCTAATGAGGATAAACGTTTTAATTTTTGTGTAGCATCAACCGCGTTCGATACCAGCTCACGCAAAAAAATCTCGTTATCCGAGTATAAAAACTTTTTAATAATCGGGAAAATGTTTTCGGTATGGATAGAAATGCTTCCTTTTTCTTGTATCATATTTTAAATTTTAAGTTTTTTTATGTTAACGCAAGCTTATATACAAGGGTTGTTCCAAAAGTTTTATAATGCCAGTTTGACAGTTTGGGTAAATTTTTTGTTGCGTTTTGTCGGTTGTGTGGGGCTGCATAAAAGCAGTATTATTTTGCGTAACCTTTGATTTCTGCAAAGATGATTTTTAAATATTTACAAATGTTTTAACACTATAAATATATATTAACCTGCAAAATGGAATGATGGCAAATTTTATATAAGATAAAAAAACGATTAATGCAATGAATTTAAAAATGTCCAGTTTTTTTGTTAATAAACTGGACAAATGTACTATCTTTGTATTGCAATAAATGGAATGAAAACGGTTGAATACATATCTTTTATCATAGATAGGCTCGGAAGGGGCTATGTGTTCACCTATGCCGACTTTATTACAGAGGTAAATAAAAAAGAAGCGGTTATAAAAGCATTGAACCGTATGGTAGCGTCGGGCAAAATTGCAAAATTGGCTAAGGGTAAATACTACAAACCCGAGAACACACCGTTTGGCAATCTTCAACCTAAACAAGCACAAATAGTAAAAGACCTACTGGAAGAAAACGGAAGGATAACAGGCTATTTCACAGGTTACAGTATTTACAATCAATTAGGTTTAACCACACAGGTAAGTAATACCATACAAATAGGCAAAAATCAAATTCGCCCTAATTTTAAAAGAGAACTTTATACCATTGCGTTTGTAAAGCAAAAAAACACCATCACCAAAGAAAACGTTTCTTTGTTGCAACTACTTGATGCTATTCGCAACATCAAAAAAATACCTGATGCCACAATAGAAGCATCCTGCAAGCGGTTTTTATTTATGGTAAAAAAACTTTCTGAAACAGAAGCTAATACAATGGTTCGGTTGGCTTTAAAATATCCGCCAGCTACCAGAGCTTTGCTAGGTGCGTTGTTAGCGCAAGTGCAAAAAAGTAATTTAACTAGTCCGCTTTTAAAATCGTTGAACCCAATTACTAAATACAAACTGGCAGGTGCAGCAAAAGCAATATCAACCACCCAAAAATGGAATATAGTATGAACTTGCACCACAACATAAAATTATTTTCTAATACTTTGAGGGCAGCATCTAAGCATCTGGACATTAAGTTGGAATTTGTAGAAAAAGATTATTGGATAACATTGGTATTAAGCCGTTTGGCAAAAAGTAAATATGTTGACGAATCAGTTTTTAAAGGCGGTACATCTTTATCAAAAGGATACAATCTGATAGAACGATTTTCGGAGGATGTGGATATTGCGATAGTAAACGACAATAATAAAACAGGCAACGAAATTAAAACCATTATCCGCACTATTGAAAAAGAAATTACGCCCGACTTAACCGAATTGCGAATGGATGGGGTAACTAGTAAAGGTTCAAGGTTTAGAAAATCGGTTTTTGAATATGTGAGTACAGACAAAAGAAATCAAAACAATAAACTAATTGTAGAAGTCAATTCGTTTGCCAATCCTTTTCCTTTTCAACGGCTTACCATACAAAGCTTTATGTTTGATTTTTTAATGCAAACAGGAAATAAAAAATACATTGAGCAATATAATCTTCAATCATTTGAAGTGAATGTGTTGAGCAAAGAACAAACCTTGTTAGAAAAAACGGTTTCATTAATTCGGTTTTCATACGAGGAGAATGCCGTTGAAAGTATTTCAAAAAAGATACGACATTTTTACGACCTCTATTTTTTAATGAAGAACAATAAATGTGCCGAGTTTGTAACCTCCGATTCGTTTAAAAAACAATTTGATACCATTTTGCAACACGATAGAGAAATGTTTGAAGAACCTAAAGGCTGGCAAAATAAATTGATTGCCGAATCGCCATTGGTAAATGATTTTTCAACTATTTGGAAACAATTAAAAATGAAATATCAAACTGAACTATCTGCTTTAGCATACAGAACAATACCTGACGAAGAAAGTGTTGCCAAAAGTTTTGCGAACTTATTTTAAGGATTAAAGATTAATTGTAAATGGAATGTAGTTAAAATAAAGAGTTTTATTTTGTGTGAAGTTTGTGTAGATTGGATTTTGTTTTTTTGCCCATAGAAATTTTAAAGAATAAAAAGGGTTTTTTTGACACCGTTAATTGTTTAGAGAAATTAAAGAAAAAAATTGCCGTAGAAATTGAATATAAGAATTTACAGCGTTTAAAGAATATTTGAACAGTAATAAATTAGGGATAGTTAAGTATATTTGAGGGTTAGTTGTAATGTCTCTTAAAATTAGAAAGTTTAACTGTTCATAACTAAAAAGTCTACTTGGAATTTTAAAAATATTAATGGAAAAGAAACTTAAAATATATACTCCAAACAATACATTTAAAGTTGATAAGCGCTTATTAAGTCTATTTCTTTTATGGTCGATTTCGTTTTTAATCTATTCAACGAAATCAGGATTTCCATCAAATGAAGAGAATCTGGAATTACTTGGATTTGTTTTTGGAATCACTGCATTTCTATATTTTCTTTATATTATGACAAGCAACTTTTTTATATGCGAAACCACAAATGGAGAATATAGTGGATACTTGATTATAGATTCCGGTAAAATTACTTGTAATCTCGATGTTTATATAATTTATGAAATTGAAAAAATAGTCATTCTAAGTGATTCTTTTTGCGGTAAATTTAACGGTAAAACAATGGTTTTGGAACGTAAAAAATCAAATGGCGTTAAAAATTATATTGAGATATTTAAAAAAGATGGAGAATATAAAAAATATTATTTTCTTCAGACTAAGACAGAAGATATAGGAATATTTTCAGATGAACTTAGAACTTATTATAGATTTGGAAAATTAGCAGAGCAGAATTATAAAAATATCGTTGAGTAGCGTTACAGCCTCCAACATATAACCATTAAACCCAAACCCGCTTTTTTTAATGGAACTGCGATTTAATCCTGTTTTAAAAGAAACTTCGTAATCCAATAAGCCGAACAATCACCAAATAAAACATTTCAACTTATGATGTATTTAAGTTGTGGTGCAAATTTGTAGAGTAAATAAAGCGGTTGAAGTTTCATAGAACAAACCAAAAAACCATTGATAGCACCCGGAAAAATACTTTTTTGGTACTTTAAAAAAATAGAAAGATTTTTGTAACCGCTATTTGTAAAACTACAAAGAAGTTGAAAATTAGTAGAGGGAAAACATATATGCACAAACGAAGAATTTAATTAGTTTACATATCTTCTTCAATTATCGAAACTTGCAATTTTTTCAAGTTTAGATAATTAATTACTTAATTTTGCCTAAGGTTAAATTACATCAAACCTAAAGAATATTTAGGCAAACTACCTTTCTATAAGGATAAAGACCTTGTTAATTTGTTAGCGGCTTACATAGGTTAGGTGAATCCACTCTATTTGAAATCTAACGTGAAGCATTGCTTAAATTTGGTGTAGGAAAACTACAAATTCAATTTTAAATTTGAATTGCCCGAAATTTTTCAAAACAAAAACTGGAACGATATATACACCAGCAACTAACAGCAACTACTCAAAATTGCCGATTCGGGGATTAAATGAAGCTCTATTCTTAGGGGTCAAGTTTAATGCTGGCAAAGTTTTTGTTCTTTTAAATGCGCTACTTCTCATAGACACCATCCATTGGCAAAAATTTAAAAATCAGTAACGAAAACATTCAAAAAAATCATTATTTTTGTATTTGTAATAATATAATGAATTATCCAAGATACGAATACTCAGCAGAAAATGAATTAAATATATTTGAGTTTGATAGTATTGGAAACAAAGGAAAAATAACAAAAATTGTTCAATATACAGAAACGTCTGTTAAGGGTTATTATAATTTGGGTTTTGGTGATTTAAATCTTGAAACTAGAGAGATAAACGATGAAATTATAACAAATAACGGAGACGGACAAAAAGTTTTAGCAACTGTAGTTTCTACAATGTATGCTTTTACAGGGATAAATCCTGAAGCTTATATTTATGCAACTGGAAGTAGTGAGTCTAGAACGAGATTATACAGAATGGGAATTACAAACAATTTAGAAGAACTGAAAAAAGATTTTTATGTTTTTGGATTAAAAAATGATGAAGAATTTGAGCCTTATATAGTTGGTGAAGATTATTTAGGTTTTTTAGTAACACGAAAAAATTAGAATTATGAAAGTAGATGAATTAAATGAAGCAAAAATACCAGTTGTTAAAATCAACAAAAAGTTGGAGGAATTTAGAGGTAAAATCTTGTTTCCGAAAAAACTTGCGCTCGCAAATGAAATGTTATTAAGAGCAAAACTTCCGACATTAGAAACATCAAAATAACGTTCTATTAAACTTTACATATAAGCATTAACGCAAACCCTCTGTTTCAATGGTTTTGCATTTAAATTCTGTGTAAAAGCAATCTATAAATATATTGATGCCTGATTTACGGTAACAATACAAAAACCTAACTCATAATCTAAATTAATTAAAACTTAATTTAACTTTATCGGTTTATTACAAAACGTTTTCAAACAATATGTACATTTTATTATTTTTTCTTACCCACTGGTTTCTTTCCTTATTTTCTCAAACGTTTTTTTTACACCGCTACGCATCGCATAAAATGTTTAGTTTAAGCAAATTTTGGGAAAAGTTTTTTTATACGCTAACTTACGTTTCGCAAGGTTCATCATACTTAAACCCAAAAGCTTATGCAATTATGCACCGCATGCACCACGCCTTTAGCGATACCGAAAAAGACCCACATTCGCCACATTTTTTCGAAGATGTTTTTCAAATGATGTGGAACACCCGTGGTATGTACGTAGGTTTTGAACGTGGCACTATGCAACCCGAAAAAGAATTTGCAGGCAATTACCCTATTTGGAAAAAAATGGATGAGTTTGCTACTTCGTATTTTTCAAGAATTGCTTTTGCTACAGGTTACATAGCTTTTTACGTTGCTTTTGCAACCCATTGGTGGATGTTTTTATTGCTTCCTATTCATTTTATTATGGGGCCATTACATGGCGCAATTGTAAACTGGTGCGGGCATAAATACGGTTACTCAAGTTTCGATAATAACGATAAATCTAAAAATACCACTCCATTTGGTTTTATTATGTTAGGCGAGTTGTTTCAAAATAACCACCACAAGTTTCCTAACAGCCCCAATTTTGCAAAAAAATGGTACGAAATTGACCCTGTGTATCCAGTTTTAAAAACATTACATTTTTTAAGAATTATTAAATTAAGGAAAGCGTAGGCGAGGGCTTCGAGCAACGGGCATTCGGGCTACGGGGAAGGAGCAACGAGCAACGAGCAACGAGCAATCGGGCTACGGGCAACGAGACAACTAGCTATGTGCTTCGATTCAAATCAAAAATCACACATCAAAGATCATAAATCAGTTATATGGGTCTATTTTCAAGTCTTTTAGGTAATGCAGGTGTGGCCACGGCCGATGATTTACAAAAAGAATGCGGCAATTTATTAACCGATACCGAAACCATTGAAATTGGTTTTAAACTTATACGTGATGTTTTTGTTTTTACCAACAAACGGTTAATATTGGTTGATAAACAAGGTATTACAGGTCGTAAAGTAGAATATCTTTCAATTGCTTACAAAGCAATATCACGATTTAGTATAGAAACTGCTGGTAGTTTTGAGTTAGATGCCGAGTTGAAAATTTGGATATCGGGCGAAAGCCAACCCAGTATTTCTAAAAAGTTTGATAGAAACGTAAATATTTACGATTTACAAAAAGTATTAGCGCAACACGTTTTGTAGGAAACATTCATTTTTTTGATTTAAAGTACTTTAGTTTGGAATTTTGGCTTTAAAGCATACACTTTTTTTTTATTTTGTTTTAAGTTTAATAAAATTTTCTAAAACAACCTTTTAATAATATCCGCGGCACTAATTCCCTCAGCTTCGGCTTTATAATTTCTTACAATCCTATGTCTTAAAATAGCTTCGGCTACAGCCTGTACATCTTCTATATCGGGCGAATATTTGCCATTAATTGCAGCGTGGCATTTTGCACCTACAATTAAATTTTGGGATGCTCTTGGCCCGGCTCCCCACGATAAGTATTTATTAGTTTCGGCAGTTGCATAACTGGTATTTGGGCGAGTTTTAGAAACCATTTTTACGGCATATTCTAAAACATTATCGGCCACGGGTAGCTTACGTATCAATTGCTGAAAGTAGGTTATTTGTGCAGCATCTAACACTTTCACTAAATCTTGTGTGGTATTGCCAGTTGTGTTTTTTACAATTTCAAGTTCTTCGGAAAAAGTTGGATAATCTAAAGTTACATTAAACATAAACCTATCTAGTTGTGCTTCGGGTAAAGGGTAGGTTCCTTCCTGCTCAATAGGGTTTTGAGTAGCCAAAACAAAAAATGGTTTGGGCAAAATATGTGTTACACCAGCTACAGTTACCGATTTTTCTTGCATAGCCTCAAGCAAAGCTGCCTGTGTTTTTGGTGGAGTACGGTTAATTTCGTCGGCTAAAATAATGTTAGAAAAAACCGGGCCTTTTACAAATTTAAATTGACGGTCTTCGCCCAAAATTTCACTTCCAATAATATCCGATGGCATTAAGTCGGGTGTAAATTGTATGCGGTTAAAGCTTAAATCTAATACCCTAGCAACTGTTTGTACCAAAAGTGTTTTTGCCAACCCAGGTACACCAACTAAAAGGCAGTGTCCGTTACTAAAAACAGCTATTAAAACGGCTTTTATTACCTCATCTTGCCCTACTATTATTTTAGCAATTTCTTTTTTTGTTCGATTATAATAAGCACTTAAAGCATCAATACCTTCGGCTTCGGTTGTGTAATTCATATTATTGAGCAACGTTTGCAGGTTTTATCCAATCTTTTAAACTATCACAACTTAAAAAATCTTTATCAATTTTTATGTAGGTAGATTTTCGGCGTTTATCAAACCATAAACTTACCGTTTTATTTACCCTACTTTCGAAAGCGGCATCTTTAATTTTTGGTAAATCCTGGTCTAAGTTTGCAACGTGAGGTGGTATTTTAGATTTTAAATAAAAAAACCTGTAAGCCGATTTTCTAGCCGCATCAACAAAAATTGCAGGTTTAGAGTAGCTGCCAACTTTCATGGTATCAACAGTTAAAAAAACTTGGGGGTCTAATTTATCGGTAGGTATGAAAGTTGTTCTTGATGATACCCCTTCCGAGTTCATCATCATGCCACCATTAAATTTAGTTTGATTATTATCGGAGTTTAAAGAAGCAGCAGTTGCAAAATCCATCTTTTTGTTAATTACTAAATTATAAACCGAGTCTATTTCGGCTTTATCTCTTAACAAGGATGCGCTTGTGTTTTCTGGAATAATTAAAATATGTCGTACCCTAACTTGCTCGCCACGGCGTTCTAAAACTTCTAAAAAATGGAAACCAAATTCAGTTTCGAAAACTGGCGAAAACTCATCTTCTTTTAACTTAAAAGCCCAGGCTGTAAACTCTTTTGCCATAGTTTGTCTGTCAAAAAAACCTAATTCGCCCCCTTCTGGTGCCGAGCCGGGGTCTTGTGAATACAATCTTGCTAACGTGGCAAAATTATCGCCACCTTTAATACGCAAGCGTAACCCTTCTGCTTTGTCTCTAGCAAATTCTTTTTCGGCTTTGGTTAATTTAGGGTGAATTACTATTTCCCCAATTTCAACTTCGGTGTTGTAATTTGGTAAACTATCTTTGGGTATTGCCTCAAAAAAACGTTTAACTTCTAGTGGGGTAACTTCCACTTTTTCGGTAATTTTTTGTTGCATTTTTTGTGCAACCATTTGCTCTTTTATATCGGGTCTTATTTCATCTTTATATTGCAAAACCGATCGGCCTAAAAAAGCTTCTAATTTATCCTGTCCTTGCGCTCTTGAGATCATTGTACGCATACGGCGATTAATTTCATCGTCAATTTGTTCTTCTTCTACTTTAATAGAGTCAATTACAGCTTGTTGTGCCAATAATTTTTGGCTTAACATGGTTTGTAAGAAATAACATTTAATACTTTTATCGGGCTTATTGCCTTGTACCAAATATTGAGTGTATTGTTGGTCTATTTCCGACTGTAAAATAATACTACTTCCAACAACGGCTACAACTTTGTCTAAAACCTTTTTTTGTGCAAAAACTAATGTATTAAGTTGAACAATAATTGCAAGTATAATAAGTGTATTTTTTTTCATTTATGTTTTTGATCGTTATAAGTTATTAGGGATAATGTACATAATAATTATGCAAAAATAGGAGTAAAATTGAGATTATACTTGTTTATTATTATTTTGAGTTAAGCGTTAAATATAGCTATGGATTTAAAATAATGTATGTTAAAAATTGCTAATTATTCTTATACAGTATTATAAAAATTAGAATCGAGGAATTTAACGGATCAGTAAACATTTAGGAAATAATTGAAAGAGGTAAACTAACTAAAGTGATAAAAAAAAAAGGTTGTTTTGCTTTAGCAAAACAACCTTTTCATAGGTATGAAGTAGGGTAGTTGTGTGTGTGTTTAGTAGAGGGTAAATTCTACTCTACGATTCATTTGGCGGCCAATCGCAGTTTTATTAGTTTTAATTGGTTGAGCTTCACCGTAACCAGTAGCCTCAATTCGAGATGGGTTTGCACCTTTTTCAACCAAATAAGCTTTTATAGATTCAGCTCTATCTTTAGACAATTTAAGGTTTAATGCATCGCTACCTACATTATCAGTATGGCCAGCAAGTTTTAAACTAAAGTTTTTGTTTATCAACAAATTGGCAACTTTATCTAAACTTTCGAACGATGTTGAGCGTATGGTTGCTTTTCCTAAATCGAATTCTAAGTTTCTAATTGCATCTTTAACAACTTTTTTGTCTTCTTCGGTTATGTAAACTTTAACATCGGCAGGTTTATTTACTGTAAAAGAAGGTAGGTTACAACCCGAACCATCTACTTTTGTACCTGACGGCGTATTAGCACATTTATCGAAATAATCAGAAACACCATCGGCATCAGCATCATTTAAAAATTTTGCTTGTTCTGCCATCATTTTAGCTTTTTCTTCGGCCATGTTGGCTTTTTCAACTTCTAATTGATTTTTTAAGTCATCGTATTTAGCTACGTAATCTCGTTGCATATCAACAATTGGGTTGTGTGTAGCTAATTGCGGTTTGCTGGCTCTGCCTAAGGCAAATTCTAAGCCTACATAACCGTACGAAAACTTATCGTTTGTGCTGCCAGATGCAAAACCATCAAGTGCATCGGTTTCAACGAAGGCCATTTTATAACCTAAATCTAAATTAACCGAGCGGCCTAAAGTAAATTTTGTACCCACAGCTACTGGAATAAAGAATTTTCTTGCGTCTTTATCGCTGTATGCAATATTTTGGTTAGTTTGCGTGTTTACCACATTTCTAAAACCTAAAATACCACCACCAACATTTGCATAGGGTTGTATAAAACTAGTTTCGTGTAACCAGCTTATATTACCTAAAATAATATTAGCACTTAAACTCGCCGACCAGTTAATATCGGTTTGGTACGAGCGATAAAGTGCACTTTGGCTGTTTCCGTTGCTACCTTTTAAAATACCACGTAAAAAATCGGCTTGTAGGCCAAAAGTATGTCCTAATTGTTTTTTAATGTACGCACCGTAACCAATTTTATATTCGTAATTAGAAAAATCGGAGGTTAAATTTGTAACCGTAATAGGCATTAATACACCACCATTTACACCAAACGACCAAGTGTTGTAGTTAGGCGATTTTGAAAACGGTTTTAAAATGGTTTTTTCCATTGCTGGGGTAGCCATAGTAGCCATTTTTGTGCTATCCTGAGCCATTAATTCACAGGTTGTGGTAGTTAGCAGGGCAAATAAAATCAGATTTCTTTTGAGTAGAGTTTTCATTTTTTTTTTAATTTCTATAATAATAATTATCAATTCTTTATTGATTTATACCCCATAGTATCAAAACGTTGCCAAACCCCTAAAATATTAAAAATATAACTTTAGCAATGTGTTAAACTACTTTTAATCAGTTAGATAAAAAAAATAATTTGAGTTCTTAATTTTTGGATAAAATGTAAACTTTGTGCCTACTTTTTAAGACATCAAACAATAAATGCCATTTATTTTTTCAAATTAATAAGAAAGCCCTTAATCAAAAACAGTTTTTTGAATAAGGGCTTTAATTTAGCACTTTAAAAAAATTATTTTTTTAAGGCCAAATACCAAGATTCTGGTACGATATGGCAATTTTATCAACTGCACCAATAAATGCAGCTGTACGCAAGCTTGGTATCAATTTATTGCTTTTTTTAATTTCTCTAATTTCGTGGTACGAGCGTACCATAGTATCTTCTAAACCCGAGTTTACCAACTCTAATTCCGATGCGCCTTTGCCAACAATTGCTCTTTGTTCGGGCGTAAGTTTTACCCCAGTAGATGACTCTAAAGTGTTTAACATATTTACATTCGAGGTTTCTTCGTACCGCCTATCCATCCTACCAAAAGCAACGTGAGATAAATTTTTTAACCACTCGAAGTACGATACCGTAACCCCACCGGCGTTGGCATACATATCGGGTATAATTATACCGCCATTATTTACAAAAACTTTTGCAGCTGCAGGTGTGGTAGGCCCGTTTGCTCCTTCGGCAATAATTTTAGCTTTTATACGGCTAATATTAGCTTCGGTAATTTGGTTTTCTAGTGCAGCAGGCACTAATATATCGCAATCTTGCTCTAAACCTTCGCTCGAATCTTTAAATTCTTTTTGTGATTTTGAGTAGCCTAAAATACTTCCCGTTTCTTTGCGGTGTTTAACTACATCTTCTAAATCTAAACCATTATCGTTATAAATTGCGCCATCAAACTCGCACAAGCCAACAATGGTTGCACCCAGTTGTATTAAAAACTTAGCCGAGTGGTAGCCTACATTACCCAAACCTTGCACTATAATTTTTTTGCCCGATAAACCAGTAGTTAAGCCAATTCGGGTCATATCTTCGGTTACCGAAACACATTCTCTAACCGCAAAAGCTACGCCTTTGCCTGTTGCTTCTTTACGCCCAGCAATACCATGCAAAGCCAAAGGTTTTCCGGTAACGCAGGCTAAAGCATCTAGCGAACCACTATTCATGGTTTGGTAAGTATCAGCAATCCACGACATTTCTCTTTCTCCCGAACCATAATCTGGGGCGGGTACATCAATACCTGGACCTATAAAATTTTTCTTAATTAACTCAACCGTATAGCGGCGGGTAATGGTTTCTAACTCGGCAATAGTATAATTTTTAGGATTAATTTTAATACCTCCTTTTGCACCGCCAAACGGTACATTTACAATAGCGCATTTATAAGTCATTAGTGCAGCCAATGCCATAACCTCATCTTCGTTTACCATTTCGCTGTAGCGGATACCGCCCTTGGTTGGCGACATGTGGTGCGAATGCTCAATACGCCAAGCATCAATAATTTCTAAACTATTGCCTTTACGTATTGGAAATTTAAAATGATAAATACTGTTACAGGCTTTAATTTGATTGAGCAAACCTTTATCGTGGTTTAAAAATTGCGCTGCTTCATCAACAAATTGGCAAACATCGTTAAAAAAATGTGGGGTTTCGCTAAAGGTAATATCGTTTACTGGTGACATATTTTTTTAATTTTAGAAGGTTTTTTAATTTTAAACAAGTATTATTTACAAGAACGTAATTTATAATTAGTTTAAGATAGGTAACGAATAAATGGGGAAATTTATTTTTGCTTTTCTAATTTAGTTATGCGCTTATCTAACAAAAATAAATATGTAGCTAGGCCCGCAAAAACTATAGCTATGATACCTACTACCACATATATTTTACCCGAACTGCGTAAAACATCTGCCATTTTAACTGGTTTGATTATAACTTTTAAGGTTATGAAATTGATTACAGTTCCAAAATTTTTTTTTTGATTTTGTTGTTGTTAAAAATTTGTACAGTTGCCCATTTATGTTGGCAAACCCAACTACAATATTATTTGCTAATTCAATCATCATTTGATTTCTCACTTTAGCAGTTTCAACTGTTACTCTTTTTACTTTTTGTTCAAAAGGTGTTATAATTAATAATCTTCCTTTTGCAATAGGTTCAAGAAACTCTGGTTCTATTTTTTGTTTTAATCCTCTTGCTAAAACTACTATAATTGGTTGATTGCCTTTTAATAAATAATGCAGCACATCTTTTTCTATTTGGCTATGAAAACCACTTATGATGCAATTACCATCTTCTCTTTGTTGTATTGCCCAGTCATAGCATTTAAGAATAATTGATGCCGGAACTTTTCTACTGCATAAAAAAGCAGTTTTATTAAGTGCTAACAATGCTTTATTGCCTATATGTTCTTTTATAATAAGCATCTATTGTATTAATATGTGGTGTTTGTAGTTAGTTTTTATTACCAATTTGATTTTATATCTAGCGTGTTAACGCCAACGTTATAAGCATAAACGGCTGCTGGAACATAGGTTATATTAATATCTTCTACTGTTTTATTGTCTGAAATATCTATTGTGGTTACTAAAGTTGCTTTGAAATGATTTTGTTTGCAGAAATAGACTAAATTACTCAATTCTTGTGGTTTTTCTACATAACGATTGCTCCATTTGATTTCTATACACCATTGTGGTTTAAATAATTTGTTGTCTAATAATACAATATCTACTTCGCCTTCGGAGCGACCCATTTTCCATCTAGCATATTTTAAATTGAGATTTTCACGATGCATCCATTGCGAAAAAATAGCGGTTTCGACCATATTTCCTGTTTCTTTATCGGTTTCTACGATAGGCGAAAATAAGGCGGTTCGTAAAGAAGAATTGGTCAAATACACCTTAAAACTGGTTACTCTTTTAAATTTTTTAGCGTTATCGTCAATCTTGTGGATTACTTTAATTAAAAATGCTGCTTCGAGATATTCTAAATACTTTTTGATAATTTCTTTTGCAATACCACTGTCTTTTCCTAATTGATCAAAAGAAAATTCATTACCTGTATTGTATGCCAAATAAGTAAAAAAACTATTTAATTCTTGTACATCTTTAATGCCATATAAACTAGGTAAATCGCAAAGCAACACTTTGTCTATAATGTCATTTTTTACATAACGACCCATATCCTTTTGTATCTTTTCAGACAAGACTACTTCTGGATAACCACCAAAGTTGAGATAATGAAAAAATTCTTTGTTGAATGCCTTATTGTCGTGTGTGGTAAAAAAAGGAATTTCTTTACCGTTGTAGATTATTTTTTTTGGTTGTACCAAATGATTTAAGCCTTTTAAATGAATGTATTCGTGAAAGGTAAGCGGTGGCAACATAAAATCGGTAAAACGACCTGCACCGCTTTCAGAGCTTTGTAAGCGTAAAGCAGCAGCTGCCGAACCTGAAACTACAAATTTGGTTTTTGGATATAAGTCTACCAATACTTTCAGGTGGCGTTCCCAATCTTTGAGGTATTGAATTTCATCAAAAAAAAAAAACAACCTTCAATACTATTGAGTTGTACTGCTTCTTTTGCTAAGTGTAGTATATCCTCTAAACTTAAGTGCATATATATAGGATTGTCAATACCTATGAAAAATATTTTTTGAGGTGTAATGTTTTCCTTGATTAACTCGTGGATGGTGTGGTACATCATTACGGTTTTTCCAACTCGGCGTGGTCCCATAAGTGCAACAGCTCGCTTGATGTCGGTTTCTTTAACAAAAGGGTAAAATAAATCAAAATACAGCCGTTTCGACATATCTTGATACACATGTTGCACATTGCCAGATGTCCACCAAGGGTTTTCGTATTGCAAACGTTCTATTCTTTTGGATGTTGGAATAACAGTATCGAAACTCATAATAGTTCTTATTTAAACACAAATGTATTAATAAGAGTTTAAAAAATAGCTTATTCGTACAAAAATGTTGTTTTAAGCGGAAAACAAGTTAAAAAAATCGTTATTACTCCCCCTCATTGTCTAACTCTTTGCTCATACGATACTTGATGTCATAATTGATAATAAAATCTAACTCTTCATCTGTAAAACCATAATGTTGCGCTAGTAAAGTATTGATTTCGTCTATAGTTTTTTTCGAATAAAACTTATTGTAAGTTAATGTTTCATTACTTCCTCTTGTTTTACTGTTAATATTGTAAGTGTGACAATTTTGTAATAATTCAACTTCTAATTTTTCTGATAACCTAATTAACTTTTGTTTAATACTTTATCAGTTGGATAACTAAAATTAAATCCAAAAATCATATAATCTTTAAAATTAAATTGATCAAATTAATTGTGTAATACCACCAAAATAGATTTGAATTCAAGATAGCCGATATAACTTTTGAATTGTATTCTTTACCCTACTACTTCCTAAAAAACTTACTACAGGTACACGCTTATCATTGCTATATGCCAAATACAACTTTGCGTGTAATGTGTAACGCAAATGAAGTTTAACAACAACTTTGTTTTCTTTCATTTGTCTGCTTAACTTTTGTAAAGCTTTTTCGTCTTGCTCGGTTGGACTTCAGATTGTTAATTGGTCTTTAAATTCTTGAGCTAATTTTTTTTTAAGTTATACAGCTTCAGCGTGGTCTATTATGTGGTCTTCATCATTGCTAAAAAATCTCTCAAAATATCAACAGGTAATTTTTGCATACCTACCAATAATCTACAAATACGATGAACATCATGGTTGGCTTCAACAATTGTTTCGCCCGTGAGATTGTCAATCTTATATGCTACTTCTTTCCAACCACGAAGATTGAAATAACCAACACAAAAATCAGTTCTATTTGATACATCAAGAGTTTCGTTAAGCCAATTGATAATTGATTGTTTATGTTGTCGTAAATTTTTGGCATAAATTAATTGTTAAAATTAAGATGGTTAATTTATGAAAAAATTGGGCAATTTTTTTTGATGAATAGCTTATTTGTGTTCTTTTTGCCAATGTAAGTACTTGCAGTATATTAAAAAAAGGAATTAATAAAATTTGCTAAATAGGCTAATATGCCGATTTTGTGGTTGGCTAATTTATTTTTAATTGCGGTAAATGGGAGATAAAAAAATGGGATAAGTTGTTTTTGACTGCTCGAAAATATTTTTGGTAGCAATTAAATACATTAACTAACAATAATCATTGCTTTAAAAGAAATTTCCAAAAAAAATCGTTTTTATTTCCCCTCTTCCAACCTACTTACCCGCTTATCTAACATAAATAAATATGCAGCTAAACCCACAAATATTATGGCAATAGTACCCACAACAACATATATTTTGCCCGAACTACGTAACACATTGGCCATTTCTACGGCTTGTGCATTGGCGGCTATACTAAAAAACAGAAAGATGATAATGGGAAATATTTTTTTCATTTGATATATATTTTGTGGTTTATTTATCTAAAATTTTGTTTTCTAAACTTCTAATTCTAAAGCGGAGAGTAGCTATCCAAACGCTAATTAAAATCCAACCTAGGCAAGCTGGCCAAAAAACTATGCGCATTTGGCTATCCATATCGTATTTGCCAAAAGCTGGGTTTCCACCGTTTCCGGGATGTAAGGAGTCTGTTAATCGTGGTAACACAAATAACAAAACTATCATAATTGGGAAAGCAAATATGTTGTAAATGGCCGATATTTTAGCTCGTTTTTGGTCTTCCTCAACCGATGAACGCAACACCAAATAAGCACAATAAATTAAAAACGCAATGGCGGCACTGTTTTGTTTAGGGTCGCCGCTCCAGGCTTCGCCCCAAGTAAATTTTGCCCAAAGCATACCTGTTACTAAACCAAAAATGTAAAACAAAATTCCAGTATTTATGGCTTCAACGGCAACCAAATCGTAAATTTCATTATTTGTGCGTAAGTATTTGATGCTATAATAAATCGATATGCCAAACAAAGCTAGCATTGCAAACCATACGGGTACATGAAAATATACGTTTCTAATACTTTCGTTTAAGATAACTTTTGCAGGTACTTTAAATAAAAATCCTGCAATAAGGGTGTAAAAAACCAATACAATTCCTAAAATTTTCCACCACTTTTTATAAATAATTGTCATATATTTTAATCTCGCCAAAGGTAAGGAAATAACAATAACGATACGCTTACCACAATAATATTTATAAGTACTAAAACCCCAATTTCATCGTACGATACGCTTCGGTCTAAACCATCCATTGCGTTTTTTGATAGTTTTATTAACAACATTAACAAAGGTATAATTACTGGAAAACTTAAAACTGCCATTAAAGTACCACTATTACCCGCTTTTGAGGCTATGGCCGATGTCATTGTAAATACAGTCGAAAAACTCAGGCTTCCTAAAAAAATGGTAAAAATATATAATAATGGGTCGCTAAGTGTGTTTGCAAAAACCAGTTTGTATATAATTAAGGCTATAAATGTTATGAGTAATAATAAAAATATGTTGTAAATAGTTTTAGCGATTATTATTGCCTGCGGACTAGCAATGGTGTAATAATATAACAGCCTGCCTTTACTTTCTTGTATAAAACTTTTGGCAACCGCATTAACGGCGGCAAAAAGCATAATTATCCAAAATAAAACATTCCAAACTATGGGTTGTGTGGTTTTAAAAGCCAAGTAACACACAAATACGGAAGATACCACGTACAATAAAATGCCATTAAAAGCATATTTAGAACGCCATTCTAAAACAATTTCTTTTTTTAAAAGATGTTGTACTTGGGTGTATAATTTCATTTTGGTTCAAATATAGCAAACTGTGTGTAGATTATAGTTAGTGCAGTTTTGCTAAAACTTCGTTTATTATCGAATTTATTTTAGAAAAAGCAAACCACTTTTTACCTAAATCTTTAAGCGATGCACCAAGATGGAAAAGTTCTTTATTGTCTGTGATTAAAAAACAATCGTGGCTTTCAGATAATGTTTTTACAATTATTTCAGGGTATTGGGCATTGTGTTTTTGTAAATCTAATGCTAATTGTTTATTAATTTGTTTAGTGTACACAGTAACTTTTACATTTGGTTTGCGTTTTGTTAATAAAGTTAATACTGTTTCATCAATATAATTATCCACCAAAATGATATTATTTTCAGCGTTTTTTATAATATTGGCAACAAAAATATAGGCATCAAACACTTGCCCATCAAAAAATATTCCTTTTTCAGGGAGTGATTGTCTGCTATCTAGGGCTTTTAATATTTGTTCAAATTTTTGGTCTGATTCTGTTTGTTTAAGTTCAATTTTATTAAACCTTTGAAGCATTTCTATATTACCAGCAATTAATTTGCGCATTTCAACAAATGCATTTATTATTTGCACACTAATTTTTACGGCAGCTTCGCTACGTAATACCGCTGATAGCATTGCTACACCCTGCTCGGTAAAAGCGTAAGGAAGATATCTTCGTCCTCCGTGTTCGCTTGAGGTCACAATTTGTGACTTCAAGTTTAAACTCATAATTTGTAATTTTTGATATTCAGCAAATTCAAGCTCTGTTAATTGAAATCTGAAACTTAAAGGAAAACGGTCAATATTTCTTTTTACAGCTTGGTTTAAAACTTTAGTTTCAACATCATAAATTTCTGCTAAATCTTTGTCTAACAAAACTTGCACTGTTCGTAGTGTAAATATTCTTCTTTCAATTTCGTTTTGATGAAAAATTAAAGTCATAAAATAAATTTAGTTTTTATAAAAATATTATTTAACAATTAAATCCTAAATTCAGATAATAAATTCAACAATTCAAAATCGGAAAATAAGGTAGAAAAAAATTATAATCCCTAAAACTTAAATACTTTGTTTAGTTTCCCATCAGATACAAATGAAATATTTAAATCTTTAATTAAGCCTGTATTTAGGCTATATGCCCAACCGTGAACTTGTAAATCCTGTCCGTTTTTCCAAGCGTTTTGTATGGTTGATGTTTTGCAAAGATTGTACACGTTTTCTATCACGTTTAACTCCACCAAACGGTTGGCTTTTTCTTCTTTATCTTCAATTTGGTCTAACTCGACAGAGTATAAGCGGTAAACATCTTTTATATGGCATAACCAGTTATCAATTAAGCCGTATTGTTTGTTATTCATGGCTGCTAAAATACCTCCACAACCATAATGCCCACATACAATAACGTGTTTTACTTTTAAAATTGCTACGGCATAATCTAATACACTTAGCATATTCATATTGGTGTGTATCACCATATTTGCAATATTGCGGTGTACAAAAATATCGCCTGGTGTGGTGCCTGTAATTTGGTTTGCGGGTACACGGCTATCGGCGCAGCCTATCCATAAAATGGGTGGTTTTTGCCCATTAGCTAGTTTTACGAAAAAATTTGAATCTTCGGCAAGTGTGGCCTTAACCCATTCTTTGTTCCAGACTAATAAATTCTCGTAAGTTATACTATCGGCGCTTTGCGGCATTGTAAGGATTAAATTGCCTACTAAACTAAAAAAATAATTTGGTTTAAATTTTCAGAAAATTATACCAAACCGTTTCTTTTTCTTAGAAACCACTCCACGCTAAGTAAACTTAAAAGTGTAAAAAATAACCATTTAAGGTTAATTAAATCCTGATATTGAACATCTTGATGAACAATGGTTTTAACTTGCGGACTATTAGCAATTAGTTTCTCTAAGCTTTGTATTTGGTTAGGATAAACCATTTTACCGCCCGTTTGTGCCGATAAATTATACAGCATTTGATGATTGGCGGTAGTTTGTGCATACTCGGCTTTATTATCTTCAACTACAAACTGCCCTTTTGCAGTGTAAATTTTGGTACCTAATTGGGTGCTTGCCAAAAAAGAATATTGCCCAACTGGCAAAAAACCAGCATCTAACTCATATTGGTTGTTGCCACGGCTAAACAAAAAACTATATTTTTTTCTTTTGTCGTTTTGTATTTCTAACCTAACATCGGGCTGGTTTATAGGTTCTAACGCATCGTTATACAAACCAGCCTCAAGCGTAATATTTTGGTTTTCGTTAAAGGTAGTTTGGGTAGGGATAGCCCAAAACTTTTTTTTGCTTTGGTTGGCAGTTAAGTAACGTACGGTTTTGTTTATCAATTCATCAAAACCTAAAAAGTTATTGCTTTGTTTAAAATTACTTAACCGCCAACGCCACAAACCTTCGCCAGTTAAAACTGCAGTTTTGGCATCGCCGTTTGTTGCGAATGCCAATAAAGGCTGCTCGTTTGCTTTGTTGTTAATTAAAGCCGAACCGCCATTTAATTGCACATTATTTACTGGCAGTAAAAGTATTGGCCATTGTAATAGGCTATTTTTACAGTCATCACTTAAACCAAATCCCACAAAACCGGAATTTAAAATTGGCGAAGCATCTTTTAAATCGTTGTTTGCACTTACATTAACTAAGTTTTGGGTAGCGTTAAAAGTGCTTAAATCGCTTTGCGCACCTAAAATAAATAGCTTGGGTTTGTTACTTATTTGGTTTAAAAAAGCGGATGACGCAAAATTAATTGATGGAATTTGGTGTAAAATAATTAAATCGTATTTGGCTACATCATCTAGTTTATTGCCAGCAAATTTGGCGTTTACCGTATAACTTTTTTTACTTTCTATAGCTTGTTTAATAGCTGTAATATCGGGGTGGGGGGAATTTGCGTAAATTAAAATGTTTTGTTTTTCATCTATAACATCAATAAAAACAGCCTGAGTATTATTAGTTAAAGTAGTTTCGTTAACTATACCTTTAAGTGCTGCTGTAATTTTTTGTATTCCTTTTTTGCTGGTGTTAATGTTGAAGGTATAGCTTTTAAAAAAGTTAGGCTGGTTAATATTTACTACCGAACTATATTTTTGCCCATCGCTGCTTATTACATTTATAACCGATTGATTGCCTTTTGCTTGCTTTGCAGCCACATTTACTACTATTTGGTGCTGGTTACCTAAATAAACCAAGGTATTGTTTTGGATGTTGGCAATCAGTAAATCCTTCTTTGCAACCGTGTCGCCAAGGGCAATGGTATAAATTGGTGCTTTTAAATTTTCGTTATTTGGGTTAGTGCCGCGGTTAATTATCCCGTCGGATGCGATAATTACCGCCCCCAAATTTTTACCCTCAAAATCGGTATTTATGGTGTTAAACAAAGTAGAGAAATCGGTTTGTTTAGCTGCGTATGTAAAATCGAAACCATTGCTAACTTTATCGCCAAAGTTATACACTTGTACATCGTAATTGACTTGTAAACTTGTTTTTAGTTTTTGTAGCGATGCTTGGTATTGTAGCCTATCAAAATCTTTTGCTTCGGTAATTTCTATTGATTTTGAGTTGTCTTGCGCCAGTATAATTACTGGTTTTTCTAAACTGTTGCGTACATTTTTAAACAGCGGGTTTAGTAATAAAATGCAAAGGGCGGTTATTGCTAAAAATCTAAACCCAAACAAAACAGCAGTTAAGGGTTTAGTTTTAAATGCGTTGGGATTGTATAGCAAAAAAGCATACAATAAAGCCAACAGCAAGCAGGGTATTAGCCACCAAGCTGAAAAAGTGTTAAAGTTTATGAGTAAAAGCTGGGGCATTAAATATTGTATTGGCCTGCTCTTACTGCCATTAATTGAGTTGAATTTACCACATTTTTAAAATTAAGTTTTAATAAGCCAGTGTGTAAGTTTTGTAGGATAGGCATAAATATTATATTTTTCGCACAAGCAAAAAGCCACAAAAAGCGTACAACTAAACCATAATTACCACCCCCTAGCATAACTTAAACCTGATGTTGAGCGTGTGCGTTTTACGCATTTTTTGCTTTCAGTTTTGTTTTGTCAAGATATGTTTGCAATTGTTCAAAAGTCATACCTCTTATATCTTTTGAAATTTTGTCTTTGATTTCTCGAAAAATTTTAATTGTGTCGAACTCTTTAACAATTTTAGTCTTCGTTTCCATAATTTACAATTTCTTTTGGTGAATGAATTTCTAATGTTGAATAACCTAAACGTAAATTTATTGAATTGTATCCACGAATTCTGTAAATATTTACTATATGTTTAAAATTCCAACTTACAAGCATATCAACTTTATTTAAAGTGGCAGTAGCAATATGAATGCAGTCGTCTAAACTTGTTTCACCAACTACCTTTTCATCAACATAAGTTTGTGCGAGTTTTAAACCCTCTGGTGTTACAAATACCTTTTCTTTAAGTTCATCTTTTATGGACTCAAAATAATTTCTAACTCTATCTGGTGCATTTGTCAATTCAGATTCTGTTAAGTTTGAATAAACACATTTAATTTGACATAAAGCTACTTTTTCAAAGAGTAAAGCAGTTTCTTCTTCAAATTCTATATCGAAGAGTCCGCCAAAAACTGATGTGTCGAAATAAAAGCGTTGTTCCATATTTCATGGTTAAAGTTTTTGCAATTACGTTTTTCGAATTAATAAAATAACCCTACAACATCCCCCCACAAACAGATATCACCTGCCCGTTAACATAAGCGCTCATATCCGAAGCTAAAAACACGCAAACATTGGCTACATCTTCTGGTTCGCCAGCTCGTTTAAGCGGAATATCTTTTTCCCAACCTTCAACCACTTTAGGGTCTAAAACGGCAGTCATTTCGGTTCTTATAAAACCTGGCGCAACCACATTGGTGCGTATATTTCTAGACCCCAATTCTTTAGCAATAGACTTAGAGAAACCAATAATACCCGCTTTAGAAGCCGCATAATTGCTTTGCCCCGCATTGCCCTGCACACCCACCACCGAACTCATATTAATAAAAACCCCTTTACGGTTTTTCATCATAATTTTAGATGCCGCCTTAGTAGTATTAAAAATAGATTTTAAGTTTACCTGCAACACATCGTCAAAGTTTTCCTCCGTCATGCGCATTAACAAACCATCTTTTGTAATGCCAGCATTATTTACCACAATATCTATGGTGCCAAAATCGGCAACAATGTTGTTTATTAACTCTTCGGCTTCGCTGGTTTTAGAAGCATCGGACCTGTAACCTTTAATTTTAGTGTTATATACTTTTAATTCCTCTTCTAAAGCCTCGCCTTTTTCTACCGACGATAAATATGTAAATGCCACATTTGCACCTTGTTCGGCAAATTTTTCTGCAATTTTTCTGCCTATACCTTTACTTGCGCCTGTAATTAAAGCCGTTTTGCCTTCTAATAATTTCATATCTGTTTTTTGATTTATAATGCCGTAAAAATAGTATTAATTATGGTTTGCCAATAGTTTACTAAAAGCAATTTCTGTTATTTTTAATTTTTAGAAAAACAAAGTCTCTACCTTTTGGCGGCCGATAGTCCCGCTTTCCATTACAAGGTTTTTGTTATTAAAGCCACTGCAAAAAGGGGGAGGAGGGTGCAAACAAAAACGCTTTTCATTGCTATCGGGTATAGTAAAAAAGGGGGCTGGTAATGCCTTCGTTAACGATAATTTCGTAACCGAATCCTTTCATACCAATGCCTTCGCTTTAAGCAAAGGCATCGGTAGAAAAAATATTTAAACTGTTAAAATGCAATTTGAAAACATTGCTTACAAAGCGTCACATTTAGGCTATGCTTATCTTACAATAGCGGTAGGGGGTTTATCTTAAAATGAGTTTACGAACACGAGAAGAAGCATCCGTAAAGTATATTGTATTTTCATCATTTGAAAGCGCAAGATATATAGCATACACACTAGCTTTATTTCCCACACCATCAAGTTGTTCACTTACACGGTTATAACCTACTAAATAAGTTAATTTTCCATCTGTAATGGTTTTGATATCGCCTTTATCTGCTATATATATTGATCTGCTGTCTCTATTTGCAATTATGCTGGTGATATAGTTGAACTTTAAGGAACGAAAAATTTGAGTGAAAACTCCTGATTTAGTGTATTTGTATATATGGGTATTGTTTATAACTATATATTTTACTCCGTTGGCAGCACAAAATAAAGAAGTAATGTAGGGGTAGCGTTTACCGTCTCCAGTTAATGAATCAATAGGGGCATGGTAAGGGTTAGTACCTATTCTACCATCATCGCCTATTTTAAATTTTTCAATAACTGGTCGCGATGCAATAGTTCTTGCACCGCCAAGCCAAATTGTCTCGTTGTAAGGGTCGGGTTGAAGGTCAAAATAACGGTAATATTTATTATGGCTTTGCGGAGTTAAAATTTGTCCGTTGGGTTTTACTATCCAAACAACGTATGTATCATTAAAATATGGATCCCTTAAAATATTTAACGTACCATCTTTAGAAACTTGAACGCACTTTGGACGGATAAATGCATTGCCATTAGCAACAGCTGGTATATTAACCGTAGATACAACACCAGCGGGTGTTATTTTTCTGATTTTATTATTACCCATATCACATACATAAAGGTTTCCATCATCTGTAAGATCAATTCCCCCAAGAATATTAAATCTTGCTTGTTCACCAGTTCCATCTGCATAGCCAGTTTTATATAATTTGCCAGCAATGGTAATCACCGTTAACGGCTCGTACAAAGTTGAAGTTGGCTCTGACAAAGACATTTTTTTTTCAAAAGATTTTGGAAGAGTTTCACTGTTTTTTTTACACGACGCCAATGTGGATAGCGCTATAATTACGAAATAAATATGTTTGTTTTTCATGATAAAGATAGTTAAATGAACAGCTATTGGTAAGATGTTTGTTTCAAACTAAATTGATCATTAAAATTTGGTAAAATCCTGAATATGAACTGTCAAAAAGCGTACCAACCTTCAATATTTTTAATTTTAAGCTAACATTATAGGATTTTTAATCTAGGTTAAATCTTTATCTAAATAAAAACAATTATACATTTTTTTGGGCGGCAAAGGCTATGAATTGTAATCGGCTTTTAAAATGTTTAGCGATAAAGAACTGTCAAAATACAAAGTTTAAAACTTTGTTTATTTACACTCACAAGTGGCACTAAAAAAGCTTAACAGTTGCGAGAGCGGGTGTAATTATGCTTACAAAATCTATGGCTATAATAATGGCACTTTACGGCTTTAGGGTAAATGCGGTTTGCCCCGGATATATTCAAATTCCAATGTCTGTGGAAATTGATTCGCCAGAATTTACTCAAAAATTTGTGGATAAATATATACCTATAAACCGACCAGACAAAGTGGAAGAGATTGCACCCATATTTTTGTTTTGGCAAGCCAAGAAAGTAGTTTTATTACAGGGCAAACAATTATTACCTATGGTGAACAATTGGCAGGGCAAAAGCCCTAAATAATATTTTTACACCGCTTCAATTAAAAAGCCATACTTCTAAAATATACTTAATAGTGATAATGTTAAAAGTTCGTCGCGTTGAAAATGAGCTATTAAGGTTTATTCGGCATGTTTAAGTTTATTAATGGCATCTAGTAAAACTTTATGCTCGGCATCGGTTTGTTCGTAATAGTTTACCGATGCTTGCGATTTTCCCAATTTTTGATAAAATAATGGAATATGGCTAGCCAAATAAATAGTTAAAAGTTTAGCGTTTTGTGATGATTTTATAAGCGTTTCATGGAATTTAATATCGGCTTCTAAAGCACTACCAAAGTAACCTTGTTTTACCAAAATGGTATATAATCATCACAAATTTAATTTAATTGGTTTAAATTGTATTTGCTTGCACAAGTAATTAATAAACGTAATGCGCCTTTTTATAATATTTCCCTAATTTCTAGTATTTGGCGAATATTTTCGGCGTTAACTGCGGATACAAAGATTCCTTCTTTCACTCCAAATGTCACTAACACTTTTCTACATGAACAGTTTAAAGCTTCCTAATCACCGTTCTACTTTCTCCAACATATTTTTTGTCCATTCAACTTCTTTAATATTAACGCCCGCCAATAATTGCGATGTTAAAATTAGCTTACCAATTTTGGTATGATTTTATTGATTTTAAGTCGGATTTCATATTTTTTTGTAAACAAAAATAAGTAAACTTTATAAGCATCTTATCGGCTAACAAAATTATTAGGGTTTCATTTTCCCTTAAACCGAAAGCCAAAATTTAATACAAAACTCTAAATTTTAAGGTATTTTCTATTTTTTTTAAATCTTTTAAAAGCGTTTTATCATATTGGGCGTTTATATCAGTAATAACATAACCAATTAGTGGGTTTGTCATTAAAAATTGTGCTACAATATTTACGTTGTGTTTGGCTAAAATTTTGTTTACCTGAGCCATAATACCGGGTACGTTTTTGTGTATGTGTACTAGTCGGTGGGCGTGGTCTATTCTTGGCAATTGTAAATTAGGGAAATTGGTACTCATGTGCGTGGTTCCCTTATTTATAAAATCGGTCATGCGGTTTGGTATAAACGATTTATTAGTAGTACTTTTTTTAGCATCATCAAACAAAACAATACCCATTTGTGTACAAATTTGGGCATCAATATTATTTTTAGAATTACCTAAATAACCAATAGTTTTAAGTTTAATAGCATTTTTTAATTGAGATGGTTCAATTTTTTCGCCATCGGCTAATAATAGCATACCAACATCCTGTATGTACTTATCTTCAAAAATTGTTTTATGGCGAATTGAGAAACCATCTTTTTTTAAAATGTTAATACTATCATCACTTACATTGCCAATAATTAAGCATAATATGCGATTTTTAGGGTACGAGATGGCTTGTGGCAAATCCGAAACGTATAAAAACTCATCGAAACTTGGGGTTACATGGTCGGCTTTTTCGGCTACAGCTTTACGTTCTATGTTTTCGGTAAAGGCAAAAAACTTTTTTATAACTCCCGATTCTTTTAATTGAAAATCGGAATGTCCATCTCCAATTCCAAAAATTTCACCCTCTAATTTAAGCATATTTAACAAGGTTACTTTACCGCCTTCTTGGCTTAATGGGTTGGTATTATCGTAACCCACAATTTCATCATCGTTATTAAACAAAAATGTATTTGCATAAATATTTTCTGTTTTAATATGGTAATGCGTTACAACCGGAGTAATAAACTCTTTAAACCCTCCCGAAACAATTAAAATATCGTCGGCATGTTTTTTAAAAAATGCTTTGTTTCGAGAAAATGAAGTTGAAACTTTTTTCTTTAAATGTTTTACCAGCTTTTCTAAATCACTTTTATTTGCAGCTAACAATTTTACTCGGGCGGCTAAACTTTCCGAAAATGACAACTTACCTTCCATTGCTTGGTTAGTCAAATCTTCAATTTGTTGGTAAATTTTTTCCCTATCGGGATGGTTTTTTAAAGAAATTCGGGCAAGTTCGTCTAAGGCTTCTACCTGTGTAAAAGTGCTATCAAAATCTATAATAAAATACTGTTTCAAAAGAATTTAGCTAAATAAGTAAAAAATTATAAACGATTGTTATCAATATTTAGCAGGCTCTTTTTTAATGTAAAAACTACATATTCGCGGTTGCGGTTAAGGCGTTGCTGTAAATTAGTAATTAGTTTTTCTTCGTTACCGGGTTCAAACAAAAGGTCGTCATCGGTTAAGTGATTGTACTTTCGTTGCAATTTAATTTTTAAGCGTTCCCAGTTTTGTGGGCTAATAGTAAATTGTGCCATTTTATTTATTTGATACAAAAATAGCAGATAGATTTTAATGAACCGCTTTTTTTTTAACTTTACACTATTGTTAATTACAAAACCGTTATAAAACCATTAAACTATATATTATGAAAAAAAATATTTTATTAGCAGTATTATTATTTATTTGCTGCTCAACTACAATTGCACAATTTAATTTAGGTATTAAAGCAGGCATTAATTACTCAATGGTTAGTGCCCGTGAAGGGCAGTTTGATTACAAAGGTGCTTTAGGCTACCAGGGTGGGGTTTGGGCTAGGGTTGGTAAGAGTATTTATTTTCAACCCGAGGTTTATGTAGGTACAAAAAATACCGATATATTTTTTACCCAAACAGGTACAACCATAAAACAAGAAGGTAAATTAAAGTTTACAACTGTTGATGTGCCTTTACTTTTTGGTAAACAAATTGGGATTGAGAAATTAAATTTTCATTTTGTGGTAGGACCATCGTTTCAGTTTAATTTACAAGAAAATAATACTGTTTTTAATCAATTTTTAAATCCTGATTTTTACACCTATCGCCCTATTATTGCCAATTTACAAGCAGGTGGTGGGGTAGATTTAGGTAACTTATCAATTGATTTGAGATACGAAACGGGTCTCCAAGATATTAATAAAAGTAAAGGCCAGCACAATAATTTAATACACTTTAGTTTAGGGTATAAGTTGTTGTAGGGTTAATGCTTACCTCAAAATAAAAGTTAAATATATATTTTTAAAAGTTTTAGGTATTTATTAGGGCTAAATAAATTACAAAAATAAATATGGTTTAAAAACTAAAGCCTTCGCACAATGCGAAGGCTTTAAAAATTATGGAATAACTATTTTGTAAATTTTTATGATTTTATCTACCAAAGCTTTGCAGGATAAACCCCATCTTCCACCAATTTGCTAATGCTGTTTTGCACTATTTCTTTATCTTCTTTATAAGTTACACCAAACCATTTTTGGCTAGTAGGTATTACTTTAAAATTTGCCTCACCGGTTTTGGTTAAATAATCGGCCACTAACGGAATAAAAAATTCGGCTTTTGGGTTTGTTTTATTTGCTTCAACAAAATCAACAAACAGTTTTTCGCAAATTGGGAATACAGCAGGAGTAAAGCCCCAAAAATTCATAGAAACTGGTGTTTCTGGGTCTAAAGGGTATTCAGTTCCATTTTCTTCAAACACAATACCATCTCCTTTAAAATAAACTTGAGTACGTTCGTTTATGGCAGTTAAATAACCATCGGTATTTGTTGCACAAACCCCACGCGATACCGATCCGTTTTCTGATAAAGTGTTTTGTATTTCGTACCCTATCATAGAAAAATTAGTTTCACTTGCTTCAGTAGTTAAAAATTTTACCATTTTTTCAAATGCATCAAAACCATAATAATCGTCGGCATTTATAACGCAAAAATTTTCGTTAATTTGGTTTTTTGCCGATAAAACTGCATGAGCCGTTCCCCACGGTTTAGCTCTTTCAACCTCATCAGTTATACCATATTTTTTTAAATCAAACGATTGAAAAACGTAGTCTGTTTCTACTTTACCAGCTAGCTTAGGTTCAAAAATCGCTTTAAAACTTTCTAAAAACTCTTCTCGAATTATAAACGAAATTTTTCCAAAACCAGCTTTAATTGCATCGTGAATTGAGTAATCAATAATAGTTTCGCCGTTTGGGCCAAAACCATCTATTTGTTTCATGCTACCATAGCGGCTAGCCATTCCAGCTGCAAGTATTAATAATGTAGGTTTATTCATTTTCTTTATTTTTTTAAGGTAAATTATTATTGTAAAATTAAATTTTAATTGATGTTTATGAAAATAATTTGGATTATTTTTCGGTTAATTTAGGTTTATTTTTAACATATAAGTTTAGCCAGTTATCTATTTCCCAAAGGCTGTGTAATATTGACTCCTTATACGCATAAATAGGTGCTTTGTGGGGTAAAATTACTAAACGAGTTATTGCGCCATTCCCTTTTAAGGCACTATAAAATCTTTCGCTTTGCATAGTATCTGTACCAGAATTATCATCAATCTTGCCATCAATTAATAATAATGGGGTTTTAATTTTATTTGCAAAATTAAACGGAGACATAGCATTATACACTGATGGTGCTTGCCAATAGGTTCGCTCTTCGGTGTGGAAACCGAAAGGAGTTAAGCTACGGTTGTACGTACCGCTTAAGGCAATACCAGCGGCAAAAAGTTTGGTTTGCGCCAACAAGTTTGCAACCACAAACCCTCCATAAGCATGTCCAGCAATTGCAATCCGAGCCGAATCGGCAATGCCCATCTTAATTAAAGTTTTTACAGCAGCGTTAGCATTTTGTATAAGTTGTTTCGCAAATGTGTTGTTGGGTTGTGCGTTACTTTCGCCTACAATTGGCATGGCTACATTATCTAAAACTGCATAACCTTGAGTTGCCCAAAATATAGGGGAATTAAAGGCTATTTTTGGAAACTGAAAATTCAAATTTTTTATTTGCCCTGCAGCAATTGCCGTTTTATATTCGTGTGGGTAAGCATACATTAAAACAGGTAGCACACCATCGTTATTGCTATAATTTGGTGGTAAATATAAAGTAGCCGACAAATTTAAACTGTCTTTACGTTTATAATCTAAAGCTATTTTTTGTATATCGTTAAGTTGTGGATAAGGGTGTGCAAAAAAAGTTAGTTGTTGGGGTTTGCTTTTTGGTAAATCAGTATAAAAAAAGTTTGGATTTTCTTTTACCGATTCGCGGGTAAAAATCCCAAAATTTTTATTGTTAAAAAAAACTGGTTTTTCGTAATAAGGTGCTTCGGAGCGTAGTAAAGTATCAGTTAGTTTAGTTTTAACGTTAAATTTTAAAATAAAAGGACGGTTACCATTTACTGAAGCGCCTTCGCAAATTGTAAAAATAGATAAATTGGTTTTATCAGTACTGTTTTTATACTGCGTTAACAAAACATCTTTGTGGTATTGATTTTTAGTTTTAATAAACTCGCCCGGATTATCGTAAGCGTTTTCAAAATACCTATCCCAAAGGTTTACACGGTATAAGCCATCGTTGGGTTTAATATATACTCGGCGTTCGCTACGTGTTTTATGCCATTTTTCGGTTACTATGGCAATGTTATCATCGGCCCAATCAATTTTACTAAATCGGTAATAACATGATGTTAGTTTTTTGCTTACGCCTGAAACCATATCGTACGTAAAAATCATGTCCCTAAAAACGTTTTTCTTTACTGGGTCGCCGCCATCTTGTGCTTCTACCCAATAATAGGTGCTGGGTTTATCGTTACGCCAGTCAAATTCGCGTTGTCCGGCTACTACGGCATCAAAACCTAAGGGTAAATTGTCGGTTGATGGTATGGTTGCTAATTTTTTAATTAAAGCCCCATTTTTATCGGTAAGTTGAACGGTGTAAGAATAACCTTCAACAGGTACTAAATAAGAGTAGGGTTTATTTATAGTTTTTAATAGCATAAATTCTTCGTCGGGCGAAAAATCAAAATCTTTATAAACATTTGGTTCGCTATAATCAACAACTTCCCCGGTTAAAAAAACTAATTTTAATTGCGCTGTTAAAAAATATTCTAAAAGGGCTTCATCGTATTCATCTTTTAAAAATTTTTGGTAATTTTTGGTGGGAGTGAGGTAGCCTAAATTTTGTTGCACAAAAGGTCCTATTAATGTAGTGTGTTTAACAGGTTGAGGGATACGATTATCAACTAAAAATTTTGCTAATATACTTTCGCTATCTGCCAGCCATTGGTAAGTTTTGCCCAGAGTATTGTTTACATATAATTTGCTTAGTTTTTTTGCTTCTAAGCTTATAAGCGATGCTACCCATAACTCTACACCTAAACTGGTGTTGTTGGTAAAAGATATTAAACTATCATTGGGTGAGAATTGAATATCAGAAATTTCTGGCATTTCAGGCAAACCAATAAAGTTTTTTGCTTCTGTACTATCAACAGCTTTAACTTTAATTGATGTAAAAGTTTGCCCATTACTTAACGCATTGTTTTTAGGATTAATTTCTAAACCACCCAACCTAAACTCAATGTTAGATATTGCCGAAATAGATGGGTAAGTAGGTCTTTGGGCTATTACCAAAAAGTTGCCACTATAACTAATTTTAACCTCTTGTGTGGTAGCCGAATTTATAATTTCAGCAATTGGTGCAGGAGGGGTTTGGTAGCTAATAGTTTGTTGGGCTAAAAGCCCAACACTATTAACCAAAAATAAGATTGCAAAAACTAAATATGTTTTGTTATTAAATATTGTGCGCATTAAAACTATTTGATGTACCTAAAATCTTGATCTTTTTTTATACTTAATAACGAATGATATATTAAACTAATTACGTTATCAACATCTTCTTTATGAACCATTTCAACCGTAGTATGCATATAGCGTAAGGGTAATGATATTAATGCAGAAACTACGCCTTCGTTTGAGTAGGCAAAGGCATCTGTATCTGTACCCGTAGAGCGGCTTGAAGCTTGCCTTTGAAAAGGGATTTTGTTTTTCTCTGCAGCATCAATTAATAAATTATTCAAGTTTACGTGTACTGCTGGTGCGTAAGATATTACAGGGCCTTTACCACAAGCCATATCGCCTTGGGTAATCTTGCTAATCATTGGGGTGGAAGTATCGTGAGTAACATCAGTAATTATAGCTACGTTTGGTTTTATGCGTTGTGCTATCATTTCGGCACCACGTAAACCTATCTCTTCTTGTACCGAGTTTACAATATATAAACCAAAAGGGAGTTTTACTTTATTTTCTTTTAATAAACGGGCTACTTCGGCAATCATAAAACCACCAGCTCGGTTATCTAAAGCCCTGCCCACATAATAACGGTTGTTTAAAATCATAAACTCGTCTTCGTAAGTTATAACACAACCAACGTGTATGCCAAGTTTTTCTACTTCGTCTTTTGTTGTACAACCACAATCTAAACAAATATTTTTTAAGGTTGGAGCTTCTTCTTTTTCGCCTGCACCGCGTGTGTGTATAGCTGGCCAACCAAAAACTGCTTTTACAAAACCTTTATCGGTGTGTATATTTACTCGTTTAGACGGAGCAATTTGATGGTCGGAACCACCATTGCGTATCACATAAATTAAACCTTCGGGGGTTATGTAGTTTACAAACCACGATATTTCGTCGGCATGGGCTTCTATTACAACTTTATATTTAGCTTCGGGGTTTATTACACCTACTGCTGTGCCGTAATTGTCTACATAATGTTCGTCAACATAGGGTTTTAAATAATCTAACCATACTTTTTGTCCTTCCCACTCAAAACCAGTTGGCGATGCTTGGTTAATATATTTTTCTAAAAACGCAACCGATTTTTTGGTTGCTACGGGTATGTGTTTTGTTTCTTTCTTTTTTGCCATAATTTTATTTATCAAGCTTTTAGCCTTTGGCTTTTAGCTTAGCCCGTGGGGCTATATTATTTTTTTAAGTTTATTGCAATTACTTTGTTATTAAACGGGATTGAAGTGGCAGCCTTTTTTGTTCCAATTTTCCCCCTTCGGGGGTTAGGGGGAACAAAAAAGCTATAACGCACCTGCCTGCCGGTAGGCAGGAAGCCCGACTATCGGCCGCCAATAATTACTATCCGTTCCTTTTCAAAATAAAATTGTGCTAATTAACAATTATTAATTTACAAATTAACATTAATCAAACACAATGGTTTTATTATCATACACAAAAACCTTATCGGCAAATAAGCTTTGTAGCGCTTTTATAAGTACTGCGGTTTCTATTTCTTTGCCGCTAAGCACCATATCATTGGTTTGGTAGGTGTGCGTTACAGGTGTGGTTTGTTGGGTAATTATAGGGCCTTCGTCTAAATCGTTAGTTACAAAATGTGCAGTAGCACCAATTAACTTTACGCCACGGTTATGTGCTTGTTTGTAAGGGCTTGCACCAATAAAAGCAGGTAAAAACGAATGATGTATGTTTACTATTTTATGCGTAAAGTAGGCTACAAAACTGGGCGATAGTATGCGCATAAATTTCGCAAGTACTATATAATCGAAACTGTAATTGCTAATTGTATTAATAATTTGCTGCTCAAAATTTTGTTTTTCAGTATTTTGATGATTAATAAAATGGAAAGGTATATTAAAGCGTTGGCAAATATCTTGCAAAATTTGGTGGTTGCCAATTACACATTGCACATTGGCACCTAGGGTTTTAAAATGGTTACGCACTAAAATATCACTTAAACAATGGTATTCTTTACTTACCAAAACAATAATATTTTTTTGGCTTTCGGGGTTAACATTTACAATGGCATCGTTTGGTAAAACTGATTGTAGGGTTTTATTAATGTAGCTAATTTCGCTGCTATTTGTAACTTCTAAACGGGCAAAAAAATTGTTGTTTGCTGTATCAACAAACTCTCGCATGGTAATAATATTTACGTTGCGGGCTGCTAAAACCTCCGATATTTGGGCCACTAACCCAACACGGTCTTGGCATTGTATAGTAATAATCATATTGGGTTGCAAAAAATATTTCAAACTTAATAATTTATTATGATTTTTTTTGCCATGGTTTTGTATGATAAAATCGGATTGCAATGTTGTTAAACTTTACAACAAATACCAATTAATTATTACTTTTACCACCGCAAAATTGCCAATGTGGCTTAATTAAAAGCCTTGGCTTAATAGTTGTTTTTTAAACTCAAAATAAAATAATTAAATATAATGTTCAATTTTTTAAATAAAATATTCGGTAGCAAATCGCAACGTGATGTTAAGAGTATGATACCCTTGGTTGAAAAAATCAAAGAAGAGTATGCAAAGCTAGATGCCATAAGTAACGATGATTTAAGAGCAAAAACGGTAGATTTTAAACTACGCATACAAGCGGGTTTAACCCCAATTGATAACCAAATTGCTGAAATTAAGAAACAAGTAGAAGATAATCCCGATTTGCCACTTCACCAAAAAACAGCCTTGTACGATGAGGTTGATAAATTAGAAAAAGACCGTAACCAGCAATTAGAAGCCATTTTATTAGAAATTTTGCCCGAGGCTTTTGCGGTAGTTAAAGAAACTGCTAACCGGTTTACCAACAACCAAATTATAGAAGTTACAGCCACACAATTCGATAAAGATTTAGCGGCCACCAAAGCAAACGTAAAAATACATGGAGATAAAGCCATACACCACAATATTTGGAAAGCCGCTGGCGTTGAAGTTAAGTGGAATATGGTACATTACGATGTGCAATTAATTGGCGGTATTGCTTTACACACGGGTAAAATTGCCGAAATGGGTACCGGTGAAGGTAAAACTTTGGTAGGGACACTTCCAATTTATTTAAACGCATTATCGGGCAAAGGTATTCATGTGGTTACGGTTAACGATTATCTGGCTCGCCGAGATTCGGAGTGGAATGGCCCAATATTCGAGTTTCACGGCCTATCGGTTGATTGTATTGATAAGCACCAACCTAACTCGCCTCAGCGTCGTAAAGCTTATGCTAGCGATGTAGTTTATGGTACCAATAACGAGTTTGGTTTTGATTACCTGCGTGACAATATGACACGCACTCCCGAAGAGTTAGTACAAGGAAAACTTCATTTTGCAATTGTTGATGAGGTAGATTCGGTTTTAATTGATGATGCCCGTACCCCGTTAATTATTAGCGGCCCAATACCACGTGGCGACGAACACGAATTTTACGACCTTAAACCACGAATTGAGCGTTTAGTAAATGCCCAAAAAAGTTTTGTAACAGGCGTTTTAAACGAAGCAAAAAAATTGATTGCCGATGGTAAAGCTGGTGCCGAGGAAGGTGGTTTAGCCTTGTTACGAGCTCATCGTGGTTTACCAAAAAACAAGGCCTTAATTAAGTTTTTGAGCGAAACTGGGATGAAAACCATTTTAAACAAAGCCGAAAACCACTATATGCAAGATCAAAACAAAGAAATGCCAAAGGCTGATGCCGAACTTTTCTTTGTGATTGATGAAAAAAATAACCAAGTTGAATTAACCGAAAAAGGTATTCAGTTAATTACAGCATCGGGCGAAGACCCACACTTTTTTGTTATGCCCGATGTAGGTACGCAAATTGCGGAGATTGAAAAATCGGCCTTAGCCAACGAAGAAAAAGCAGCTAAAAAAGATGAATTAATTCGCGATTATTCAATAAAATCAGAACGCATACACTCGGTAAACCAACTTTTAAAAGCCTATACTTTATTTGAAAAAGATACCGAATATATTATTGACGAAGGAAAAGTTAAAATTGTTGACGAGCAAACAGGTCGTATTATGGATGGTCGCCGCTACTCCGACGGTTTGCACCAAGCTATAGAAGCCAAAGAAAATGTAAAGGTTGAAGATGCTACCCAAACTTACGCTACCATAACGCTACAAAATTATTTTAGAATGTACCATAAACTGGCTGGTATGACGGGTACTGCTGTTACCGAAGCTGGGGAATTATGGGAAATTTATAAACTTGATGTGGTAGAAATACCTACCAACCGAGCCGTAATACGTGAAGATAGGCAAGACAAAGTTTACCGTACCACACGTGAAAAATACAATGCCGTTGCCGATGAAATAGTGGATCTTACCCAAGCAAATAGGCCTGTTTTAGTGGGTACCACTTCGGTTGAAATTTCGGAGTTGTTAAGCCGTATGTTACAAATGCGTGGAATAAAACATCAGGTTTTAAACGCAAAACTTCACCAAAAAGAAGCTGATGTAGTGGCCGAGGCAGGAAAAGCGGGTACAGTAACTATTGCCACCAATATGGCCGGTCGTGGTACCGATATTAAACTAGGCGAAGGCGTTAAAGATGCTGGTGGTTTGGCAATTGTTGGTACCGAACGTCACGAATCGAGACGAGTTGATAGGCAATTACGTGGTCGCTCGGGCAGGCAAGGAGATTCTGGTTCTACGCAGTTTTTTGTGTCGTTAGAAGATAATTTAATGCGACTTTTTGGTTCAGAGCGTATAGCCGGCCTAATGGTACGTATGGGAATTGAGGATGGCGAAGTTATACAACACTCGATGATCACCAACTCAATAGAACGAGCCCAGAAAAAAGTAGAAGAAAATAACTTTGGCGTACGTAAACGCTTGTTAGAGTACGATGATGTAATGAATTCGCAACGTAGCGTTATTTATAGCAAACGTAAAAATGCCCTTTTTGGCGATAGGTTGGATGTTGATATCGAAAATATGTTATTTGATGTATCCGATGATATTGCTATTGAATATAAAGAAACCAATAATTACGAAGGTTTTAAATTAGAATTGATTAGGGTTTTTGGTGTAGATACTGCCATAACTACTGAACAATTTGGTGGTAAAAATATTGATGCCCTTACCGATAGAGTTTTTGCCGAAGCAAGCGAGTTTTACAAACACAAAATAGATGCAATAGCTAACCAGGCTTACCCAGTTTTAAAAGATATTTTTGATCACGGAGGCAAACAAACAGAAAACATTATTGTGCCTTTTACCGATGGTTTGCAACACCTGCAAGTAACCGTTCCCTTAGCTAAAGCCATAGAAAATAAAGGCCGAGAGGTAACTAAAGCATTTGAACAAGCGGTGGTGCTTAACCTTATTGATGATACTTGGAAAGAGCATTTGCGTGAAATGGACGAGTTAAAACAATCGGTACAAAACGCAGTTTACGAACAAAAAGACCCATTGGTAGTTTACAAAATGGAGGCATTTAAACTATTTAAAGGTATGCTAAACTCGGTAAATAAAGAGGTAATTAGCTATTTGTTTAAAAGCAATATTCCGCAGCAAAATGTTAACGAAGTTAAAGAAGCAAAACCGCCGGTAAAAACGGATTTAAGCAAATTAAAATTATCGAAAGCAGAGGTTAGTACACAAAATAACGACCCAGTGTTGTTAGATACCAGGGACGTGGCCGAAAAACCACAACCTATACGTGTTGAACCGAAGATTGGTCGTAACGATACATGCCCATGCGGTAGCGGCAAAAAATATAAAAGCTGCCATGGCGCAATGTAAATTGCCTTGTAACTGTGAACGAAGTTTTGTCACACCGAACGTAGTTTTGTCACTCAGAAAGTAGTTTTGTCACTCAGAACGTAGTGAAGAGTCTATAAAGCGTTGATGAGCTTTGTATTTGTAACTTTAAACAATTGGAGATTACTTGTCACTCTGAACGAAGTGAAAGTCTTTTGTCACTCTGAACATAGTGAAGAGTCTCAAAAGTTTTGATAAGCTTCATATTTGTAACTTTGAACGATTGAAGAGTTTTTGTCACTCTGAACGCAGTGAAGAGTCTTTTGTCACTCTGAACGAAGTGAAGAGTCTTTAATACGTTAATGAGATTCTTCGCTAAAGCTCAGAATGACAATACGTTTTGTCACTCAGAACGAAGTGAAGAGTCTTTTGTCTCTCTGAACGATTGAAGAGTCTTTTTTGTCACTCAGAACGATTGAAGAGTCTTTTGTCACTCTGAACGAAGTGAAGAGTCTTTTTTTACTCAAAAGCGTATTGAAGAGTCTATAAAGCATTCATAAGATTCTTATTTGTCACGCTGAAACGAATTGAAGAGAATAATTAAATATTAAAACCGCCACAGAGCAATTTAAAATGGGTTTAAAACTAAATTTATATTTTTTGGTGTTAATGCTTGGCATTAGCCTAACATTTGCGCAAACTAAAGGTAGTGTAATAGTTATAAAAAACCCTGCTATTGATAGTTTAATAGCCCGCAGAGTTTTATTAAACAAATTAATAACCAATAATAGTATAAATAAAAGTGCATCATCGGTAGTGGTTTACGGTTATAGGGTGCAAGCGTATTTTGGTACCGATAGAAAAGAAGCGTATAAAATACAGGCTAAATTAAAGCAATCCTATCCTGATTTCGAAACCTATATTTCATACAACTTACCTAATTACCGTATAAAAATTGGCGATTTTAGAAACCGCTTAGAAGCTGAAAAACTATTAAGTCAATTGCGCTCATTTTATCCTACCTTATTTATTTTTAACGAAAGAATAAACCCACCAAAAAACGAAGACTACAATGTGGATTGATAGAATTAAAGCTGCAGCGCAAAATATACACCAACAAGTTATAACCAACCGTAGGCATTTACATGCCCACCCCGAACTTTCTTTCGAGGAGTTTGAAACATCGGCTTTTGTTGCACAACAACTTACGTTAATGGGCATACCCTTTACAAAAATGGCTAATACGGGTTTGGTGGGATTGATTGTTGGTGAAAAACTATCTGATAAAGTAATTGCCATACGGGCAGATATGGATGCCCTACCCATAACCGAAATTAACGATGTAGCCTACAAATCTAAAACCGAAGGGCTAATGCATGCCTGCGGCCACGATGTGCATACGGCATCTTTATTAGGAACGGCAAAAATATTAAACGATATAAAAGCCGATTTTGGCGGAACTATAAAACTCATATTTCAGCCCGCCGAAGAGCGTTTACCTGGTGGCGCAAGTTTAATGATTGCCGAAGGTGTTTTAGAAAACCCAAAACCACAAGCAGTTTTAGGTCAACACGTAATGCCATTGATTGATGCTGGTAAAATAGGCATACGATCGGGTAAATACATGGCCAGTACCGACGAAATTTATGTTACCATAAAAGGCAAAGGTGGGCATGGAGCGCAACCGCAACAAAACATAGACCCAGTGCTAATTATGGCACATTTAATAACCGCATTGCAACAAATTATTAGTCGCAATGCCGACCCACGTTCGCCCTCTGTACTATCGTTTGGTAAAGTTATTGCCAATGGTGCAACCAATGTTATACCCAACGAAGTGTATTTAGAAGGCACTTTTAGAACCCTAAACGAAGCTTGGCGAGCCGATGCACACCAAAAAATGCTAAAAATGGCTACGGGTATTGTAGAAGGTATGGGCGGCACCGTAGATTTTAATATTGTAAAAGGCTATCCTTTTTTAATAAACGAACCCAAATTAACTGCTAACGTAAAACAATATGCCATTGATTATTTAGGCGAACCCAATGTTTTAGATTTAGATATTTGGATGGCCGCCGAAGATTTTTCTTATTATTCGCAAGCTGCTGATGCCTGTTTTTACCGCTTAGGCACCCGAAACGAAGCTCGTGGCATAACCTCATCTGTACACACCCCAACATTTGATGTTGATGAAAATGCCCTAAACATAAGCACCGGTTTAATGGCCTATTTTGCGGTTAAAGAGTTAGGAAACTAGGATTTTAAATTTTATTTGTGAAATTTTTTATAATTACAAATTATTGCCTTAGGTACGTAAACTATTGTATTTGTTATTTAACCAAATAAGTAGCAAACTTTTAGGATATTATAAGCCATAATATATTTGTTACGAAGTAATTAGTTAGGTTTCTTTTAATTTAACGTGTTTTACTTTATAGAACCAATTGTGGATTACTATTTTTATTGGGCACTCCGTATCAGTTTTTCCATTCGACCATTTCAACTATAACTAATAATGGCTTTTAAATTTTTTTTTATTTAAAAGTATCGACATTGTTACATAAATGCTATTGTAATTAGTATAAATGTTTTTAGATTGCGGCTGCAAAAACTAAATTAATTAAGACATATTTTAATTTGCTTTTTGTTGTATTATGCAATACTAAAACAATAAACTTTTAACTAGAAAATGAGAGTACATTTAAAATTACAAGCTACACAAAACACAGTGCCTTTTAATTATCAACCACAAATAACGGGGGCATTTCATAAATGGATAGGTCAAAATAACCTGCATGATGCTACCTCTTTATACTCGTTTTCGTGGTTAAGTGGCGGAGAAAAAAAAGGAGATGGTTTAGTTTTTAAGCAAGGTGCAACACTACATTTTTCGGCGTATGATGATCAAATAATTAAGAAATTAATTGAAGGCATACAGCTAGACCCTTATATAAATTTTGGTTTAACAGTTACGGAGGTTATGATACAGCAAACACCCGATTTTACCAACAAAGAAGTTTTCTTTATAGCAAGCCCAGTTTTGATTAAAAGGACAGAAGGCGAAAGAGAGATACATTATACCTATGAGCAACCAGAAGCCGATGTTTTACTAACAGAAACTATAAAGAACAAACTAAGAAAGGCAGGTTTAGATGATAGCAACATTACTATAGCTTTTGACAAAAGCTACCAAAGCCCAAAAACAAAATTAGTATACTATAAAAGCATTGGTAATAAAGCAAATATGTGCCCTGTTATTATAGAAGGAACGCCCCAGCAAATTGCCTTTGCTTGGAATGTGGGTGTGGGTAATAGCACAGGTATAGGTTTTGGGGCATTAAAATAAATGATATGAAATATTATGTTGTAAAATATACCGGCCCTTTCGGGTTTATAAAACCTTGGACAGCGGTAAGGGATAGCGAAACGTTTTCGCAGCAATTTTTAACGCCCTCTATAATTGAAGGAATTGAGAAAAAGTTATTCCCAGATTTATTGGATAAACCTGGGATATCTAAAATTGTTGGGCATAGACTTTCGTACGACCAAGTATCTGGACAGCAAGAACAGATACAAACAAGGGGGTGGAACTCTACTAAAAAAGGAAAACAAATTTTATTTGAAAGGCCTAATGGGATTTTAATCAGAGGTGTTTTAATAAACCCAACTTTACTAATAGCATTCGAACTGCAAGAAGATGCCGAATTTGCATTTAAACAACACATTTGTTTATGCAGAAATGAAGATATTTTATTCCCCATTGAAATTATAGATGCTAATAAAAATGATTTTGAAACTGACGAAGAGTATTTTGCTGGCTTTGAGTTAATTTTTGAAAAAAGTGAAAAATCGTTTTTAGTTGGGTACAATAGATTGACTTCTGAACAAATGTTTGGTTGGATTAAAGTTGTAGGTAATCCAATCACTCAATACTAATATGGAAAAATTGTTAGCCAAATCTGCTCCCGAATGGACAACACTACAAGACCACTTACATCAAGTGGCTGTAACAGCAAAATTTTTTGCTGTTCATTTAGGTTTGGATGAAGAGTTGGCATATAAGGGCGCAATTTTGCATGATATAGGGAAAGCTCATCCTGAGTTTCAAAAAAGGTTAATAGGAAATATTAGGCCAACTAAAGTATTTAGACATGAGATAGCTTCTTTGTTTTTTATATCAATATTTCCAGAAAATGAACATGCAATACTAATTGAAATGGTGGCAGGGCATCATAAATCTGTGAAAAATGATATTGGGGATAAAGGCTTATTAGACCTTGATGATAAAGAAGATTATGAAGAATATCATTTAGGAAAATGGAATGATTGGAGTATTAAAGCGTATGAATTGTTTAATCATTTTGGAATACCCACTAAAATAATCAGTAAATCTGAAGCCTTGCAAAATCTTGATTATGTGGTTAGTTACTGCAAAAAACAAGTCAAACAAAAAGGATTTTCCCAGTGGAGAGGTTTGCTGATGGGTGCCGATCATTTTGCATCTGCTTTAATTAATTCGACAGAAAAAGAATTAATAAATTGTTTTAAAAAACCAAATTTAAACTTTTTTGAAAGAAAACATCCGCTTTATCCGCTATCACAAATGGATGCAAGTTCTACCAAAAAACATAGTTTGGTAGTTGCTTGTACTGGTGCTGGTAAAACCGATTTTTTATTTAGAAGATGCAAGGGAAGGGTATTTTATACACTTCCTTTCCAAGCCTCTATTAACGCAATGTTAAAACGAGTTGCTAAAGATTTGGAAAAAGATAATCCGGATTTGGATATCAGAGTATTACACGCCTCTTCATCTGTTATTAAAAGAAAAGGAAAAGAGGAGGAGGAAGTTTTACAATCACTATTTGGCTCATCAATCAAAATATTGACACCACATCAATTGGCTTCTATTGCATTTGGGCTAAAGGGTTATGAAACGTTAATACTTGATTTAAAAGGATGTGATATAATATTAGATGAAATCCATACTTATACGGGTGTTTCACAAGCTATCGTAATAAAATTGGTTGAAATTTTAAAATCAATTGATTGTAAAATTCATATAGGAACGGCAACTATGCCCTCTATTTTATACCATAAAATTTTAACAGTTTTGGGTAATGATGTTTTGGAGGTTGCATTACCTACCACAGAATTAGAAAAATTTAATCGACACAAAACGTTTAAAATTAATGCTTTTGATGATGCCTTTTATATTATTAAAGATGCAATTACTCAAAACCAAAAGCTGCTTATTGTAATGAACAGAGTAGCTAATGCTCAAAAAGTGTTCGATGAATTAAGCCAATTGTACCCTAATGTTGATAAACTGTTACTGCATAGTCGATTTAAAAGAGGCGATAGAAATATAAAAGAAAAACAGTTGATTGGCCTTGATGACAATGGAGAATCAGAAAATCAATTTAATACTTCAAATAGTGCTTGCATGGTAGTTTCAACACAAATTGTAGAGGTTAGTTTGGATATTAGTTTTGATGTAATGATTACAGAATGTGCTCCGTTAGATGCCCTTGCGCAACGGTTTGGGAGGATTAACAGAAAGCGCACATTAGAAACTTTGGGGCAAACTAAAAACATTTATGTGATTGCTCCACCCGAAGATAAAAAACAAGCATTGCCTTATGATTTAGATGTACTTATTAGAACCTATGAAGTACTTGCAGATGGAGAAGTATTTGAAGAAAAGTTATTACAAGAGAAAATAGACAAGGTTTTCCCAAGTATTGATTTTCTGAATATTGAAGAGCATTCTGTTTTTAAATCAGACGGAAGTTTTTCAATAAATAAACTAACGCATAGAAGCAAATCAATTCTTTTCGAATTGCTTGAAATAGATTCGGTGTCTTGTATTTGCGAAGGTGATGTAAATGAGTATGAAAACTCAAATTTTGAAAAAAGATTAGAGCTAGAAATTCCCATCAGATATTTTACCGTAGCAAAAATGAATCAATCACAAAAAGGAAATAAGCCTTTTATCATTCCCGACAAAGCTTATTCAGAAGAGATGGGCTTAATGGTATCACTAATAAAAGAAGAAAATTTTGACGTTAATAATCAAATAATATGATTACAGCAGTGGTTGGACAAACTTTTTTGAATGCTTATAACCATAAGTACAACAAACAACTAACACCAAAAGAGTTTTTTGTTCAGGAGTATTTTGAGTTGTTTTACAATCATCCAAAATATATGCAATGGGTAACTAATTCGCCTTTTGTGCAAATGAAAGCAGGTCAAAAAGTTCATTTATTATCAGTTGATGAGCGTATTGAAAAATTAGAAAATCTGCATAAAAAGACGGAAGAGGAGTTGCCCGATGCTAGTTTTGCCCTTGGTTTTCCAGCATCAGAAGTAAAGGAATTTGCCAGCACTTCTGGCTTAGTAAGCGATATTTTTATACCCGCTAGCGAAAACGAAATTTATTTATCTTGGATTGGAAGCGGTTTAGGAATTGGAGTTGCGGGCGGTTATACCCTTTTATTTGATGATGCCGAAATTACATTACGAACTTACGAAGGTTGGAAAGTATATCGTAAATATTTGAATGATGTGACATTAGAAAAGCTAAGAGGAAATCAGATTGGCACTTGGAATGGACAATGGTTAACATATTCATTTGATGAATTTTTTGATGAGCAATTTGATTTTGGTTTATTGGTAAGCAAAAAAATATTTGAACATTCTTCTGAAAATATTGAGGTTAATACTGTGTTTTGGTCAAAACTGTTTTTTAGTCTTTCTCAATTGTATCCTAATGCTTCACTTACTGCTTATGTATACGGTTTCGGACAAACCAATAAAACAATTGGCTTTATACCTTTTCAATTAAAATCAGGAACAAGCCTAAAACGAATTTATAAGAAATTAGTGGGCAAAGATTCCGCCGTACTACCAGAGGATTTTGAAAGTTTATTTGGAATGCATATTAAAAGAGCCTGTGAATTAGGAAGTATTGGTTTGCAAACACTGCGCCCAGAAGGGTTGGTAAAATATATGAAAGAAGGTAAAAATCTTTCCTTTAAAAATGAAGACGATAAAATAAATTATTATGTATTTAAAACTTGGTTAATTGCTATGTTAAGTAAAAACAAAGAAGAAGTAACAGATTATACACTCGAATTGGCTAGGTCCATTTTGAGGTATAGAAATTCGGGAACAAAAAACGACCGTAAAACATTGGTTGAAGGTCTTTTTGAGTCCAAATCAAAAAAAGGATTTATTGAGCATTTGACTACTATGATTAAAGATTTAGAACCAGATGATCTAGTTATCATCAAAAATCTTAAAGACGAGATACATCTGATGACAAATGAAGAGTTTGGATATTTCTCCACACTTTTAAAGTTTGATTACGCATTTTTAGAAAAACAATCTTAAACCACATAAACTAATTTAAAATGAATACAATCTATATTAGAACATTAAAAAGAGCAGAACATACAGTATTCTGCGTAGCCGATGGTCAAAAGTATTATTACGATTCACAATTTAATAGAAGAATTCCGTTTTCGAGTGGTCAGCAAATTAAAAGGTCATTAATTGATTCTTTGTGCGAAGCCATTAACCAAACACCATCACCAACTACATTTCTGTTTGATGTTAATAAGCAAAAAGAACTAAAAGAAGGCGAAGTGTTTGGAACTTGTGACCCAACTTATGCTGATCAATTATTTGGTGGCTGGATGAAAGCTTCAAAGGGTGGAACTGAAAGAACACTAAAAAGAAGAAGTCCACTTTCTATTTCTGCAATGAGAGCTTTACATCCTTTATTAGCAGGTTTAGAAAAAGAAGCTGGTTCATTCGACCGAAGTGAAAGACCTAATAATAAAGTAATTGTAAGAGATGAAAAAGGAAATCAATTAACACAGGAAGAAATTGTTACTCTTTTAGATGGGAAAGACAGAAGTTTGAGCCGTAAATGGTTAAATGCTTCAGACAGAGTTGCTGGGTTATTTGTTGCTGATTTTGCAATAGATTTAAGAAGATTATTTTCGGTAAGCACCAATTCATTTGAACCAGAAATGAGCGATACAACGATTAAAAAATTAAAAAATGAAGGATGGATTGAAGCTGTAAATGTTTTTGGACCTTGTTTAGTTGCACCAAAAGAATTAAGAGATGAATGGATAAAAGGTTTAGCAAAAGCCATAATTGACTGGAGAATTACATCCAATCAATCTCGTACTTTTAGCTTAATGGATACTTTAGCTATTGCCATTAGCGATAATGCGAACTTAATTTCGGGAAGTATAAGGGCCAAATTATCTGAGGAAGATTCTAAAAAAGCCGATCCAATTATTGATGAAAACTTAAAAGGTGTAGAGACTTTTATTACGTTACAAGCTGGTGGGTTTATTCACACAAAAAGCGAAAAAGCCGATGCACTCGAAAAAGCTGAACAAAAATTAATTGATTTAATGATGGCTTTTGATTACGAAAATCAATTACAAACCTCCTAAACGTTACTAAAAATATAGGGAAAATATTTTGCTTCAAATATAATACTGCACTACCCAATGTGCAGTTTTATACTTATTTTACACATCTAAAAGTGCATTATGGTAGCTTTATTAGAAAAATGGCTCAGGCTTGTGAGTAGCTTTAGACCAAACTAAAAAAGATTTCAACGCCCAAACTATCAAAGTTTATATCAAAGTAGATAATACAACCTTAAGCACTATTATGAAAATAAAATCACAAAGCAATCAATCTGTAAACTAAAAAAATGTAAAAACGGTTTGAATACAAATCGTTTTATGTGTATATTTGGTTTCACTTCAAACCAATAACAATGGAAAAGCTGTTTCAATACCAAGCTACTTTATTGCAAAATACAAACAATAATTTTAACAGATATTTGTACCATAAAATAAATTGGGACGAAAGATTTGTAGGCATAAAAGGCCTTAGAGGGGTGGGTAAAACTACTTTGCTGCTACAACATTTAAAATATAATTTAAAAGATGTTACTAAAAATCTTTACGTAACTTTAGATCATCCTTGGTTTTATAACAACTCGCTGTTTGATTTGGCACAGCAGTTTTACCAAATGGGTGGCAAAACACTTTTGGTTGATGAGGTGCATAAAATGAAAGATTGGAGCAGACAAATTAAAATTATTTTTGATGGTTTTCCTGATTTGCAAGTGATTTTTACATCTTCATCGGCCTTAGATTTATACCGTGGCGAGGCCGATTTGAGCCGTAGGGTATTTAGTTACGAATTGGCTGGCTTATCGTTTAGAGAGTATCTAGCCTTTTATCATCAAATAGTTTACCCTGTAATAAGTTTATACGATGTTTTGCACAATCATACCCAGCACTCAAACCAAATTATGCAAATGTGTAAACCGCTTACTTTGTTTCCTGATTATTTAAAAAAAGGCTACTTTCCTTTTAGTAAGCAACTTAGTCAACATAGTTTTGAAGTACGATTAATGCAAACCATAGATGTAGTTTTAAATGAAGATTTAGCATATATAAATGGTTACAATGCCGAGCATCTTTATAAAATAAAAAAATTGCTAGGTATTTTAGCCGAATCGGTACCGTTTACTGCAAATATTACGGCTATTGCCGATAAATTAAATATAGGTAGAAATACGATTAAAGAATATTTACACGCATTACAAAAAGCGGGATTGCTAAATTTTTTAAATCGCAAAGGCAAAGGTATAAGCTTGTTACAAAAGCCAGATAAAATTTATTTAGAAAACAGCAACCTTTCTTACACGCTAAAAATGCTACCAGATATTGGCACAGTAAGAGAAACTTTTGCATTAAACCAATTAAAAAACGCAACCCAAAAAGTGTATTTACCAAAACAGGGTGATATTTTAGTTGAGGATGGTGCAACTCAAATTGTTTTCGAAATTGGAGGTAAGGGCAAAGATGCTAAACAGCTTAATGGAGAAAGTAATGGCTATATTTTGGCAGATGATATAGAGCTTGGCTTTTTAAAAAAAATACCGCTTTATATTTTAGGATTTCTTTATTAAATTTATACCTATGGCAAAAGTTAACCTTACAGCAACGCACATTAACTATTTTCATGTATGCAAACGCAAACTATGGCTTTTTGCTAACGGCATACGTATGGAGCATACATCCGAAAATGTAGCCGAAGGCAAGCTTATAGGCGAAACTACCTACCAAGATAGGGCAACACAATATACCGAGGTAGAATTTGACGGCGTAAAAATAGATTTTTATGATGCTAAAAATAAGGTGGTACACGAGGTTAAAAAATCGGACAAGGTAGAAAATGCTCATAAAGCCCAAGTGCTATATTACTTGTATAAATTGAAAAAAAACGGTGTTGAGGGTGCAAGCGGTATTATAGAATACCCTAAACTAAGGCAAACCGAGAAAGTAGTATGGGCACAAGATAGCCTAGCTACAGTTTTAAAATGGGAAAAAGAAATTGAAGAAATTATAGCCAACGAAATATGCCCTGCTACCATAAAAGCTAAAATTTGTAAAAGCTGTAGTTATAACGATTTTTGTTATGTAGATGAGTAGGGCGGGCTGTGGGCTGCGGGCGATCGGGCTACGAGCCTCGGGCAAGTGGTCGGGCGGGCTTTTGGGCAGGTGGGCTTTTGGCTATGGGTGTAAGGGATAAATTTTTTAATGTATTGTTAATCAATGTTTTTTACTGTTTTTGCGTTAACGATGGCAGCGGCATCCCCCGATTTTTCATCGGGGATATAGCGAACAGCGTGTTTAAACGCCCAAATAAAAATTATAGGTTCTTCGTCAAAAACTGTGGAATAGAATTAAATTCCATTCCCAATAAACAAGTCTGCGATTGGCGACGGCCTAGCTATTGTTTGGAGCGGGATGCCAATAAATTTTTTGTAGAAACTAACATAAAGCACAAATCAAGCAAGTGGCAGCGTGAAGTACAAACGTAGTTAAAGCACCAACTTAATTGCCACGCCTCGAATTGCGCCGTTAAAAATTTATTGAGCATACGCAACAAACAATAGCCAGCCTTGATTTTTTGTTTATTTTTCATCAAGGAAAAAGAAATTAAAAAAAAATCCTATTAAAAAAATTTTGTTTACAGATAATTATTACCCATACAAAATGACGAAGAACCAAATTATACGATGAAAAAAACTTATTACCTTTTTAACGCTGGCCGCATGAGCCGGAAAGATAATACCTTAAAATTTGTACCTGTTGATGAAAATGGCGTAGAAGGTGTTAGTAAATATATACCTGTTGAGGGCGTATCGGATTTGTTTTGTTTTGGCAGCTTAGATACTAACAGTGCTGTCTACAATTTTTTGGGAAAGGCTGGCATTGCGGTTCACTTTTTTGATTATTACGAACATTATACAGGTTCGTTTATGCCCAAAGAATATTTGTTGGCCGGCAAAATGCAGATTGAGCAAACCAAGCATTATATTGATAAGAAAAAACGAATAGTGCTGGCTAAAAAGTTTGTTGCTGGTGCGGCTTTTAATATGGGTAAAAACTTAAAATACTATATTAACCGAGATAAAGATTTAGAAATACCATTAGCCAATATTGATAAATATGCGCTTTTAATAGATAATACTACGGCTGTTGATGAACTAATGGGCATAGAAGGTAATATTAGGCAAACGTATTACAGTGCTTTTGATGGGATTATTAGTGCCGACTTTAGTATGGAAAACCGCAGCAAAAGGCCACCACAAAACGAGATAAATGCCTTAATATCGTTCGGTAATATGATGTGTTATACTTTATGCCTCGGCCAAATTTACCATACTCAAATTAACCCTACCATTAGTTTTTTACACGAACCTGGTTTTAGGAGGTATTCGCTGGCTTTAGATTTGGCCGAAATTTTTAAGCCTTTGCTGGTTGACCGTATTATTTTTAGGGTACTTAACAAAAAAGAAATTCAGGCTAAAGATTTTGATAACCAATTAAACAGTTGTTTGCTAAAACCATCGGGCAAAAAAACGTTTGTACGTATATGGGAAGAGCGTATTAACGAAACTTTTAAACACCCTGTACTAAATCGAAGTGTTAGCTACAAGCATTTAATAAAATTAGAATGTTACAAGCTAAGCAAGCATTTTTTAGGTATAGAAGAGTATAAACCTTTTAAAGCGAGGTGGTAAATTTGGATTTTTGATTTCGGATTTGTGAGAATGGCTTCGGGCAACGGGCTTCGGGCAAAATGGGCAATGGTTTGGGGCTTCGGACTTTATTTGAGGGATATAAATTTTTTAAAGCTAGGGTGTATTCATGTGCGATGCCCGAAGCCCGCTGCCGGAAACCAAAAGATATAAATTTTTTAAAGCTAGGTGGTAAATTTGGATTTTGGATTTTTGATTTTTGATTTCGAATTTGTGATTTTTTGGAAGCGAATAAATTTTTTAAAATAGGGTGGGGAAGGATTTAGGATTTGTGATTAAGGCTTCGGGCAAGGGGCTTCGGACTTTATTTGAGGTAAATAAATTTTTTAAAGCTAGGTGTATTCATGTGCGATGCCCGAAGCCCGCCGCTCGAAGCCAAAAGATATAAATTTTTTAAAGCTAGGTGTATTAATGAGCGATGCCCGAAGCCTGCCGATTGAAGCTAGAAGGTATAAATTTTTTAAAGCTAGGTGCTAATGTATGTAATTTTAGTGTATGATATGGGCGAAAAACGGGTAGGCAAAATGCTTAAACTGTGTAGGCGGTATTTAAATTGGATACAAAATTCGGTTTTTGAAGGTGAAATAACGGCAGTAAAGTTGAAAGAATTTGAGGTTGCAGCAAAAAAAATTATGGAAAAAGAGGAGGATAGCCTGATAATTTTCAAGAGTAGGCAAGAAAAATGGTTAGAAAAACAGGTGATAGGTAAAGAGAAAAACAGTTTAGATGTGTTTTTATAAATCGTCGGTGAGGATGATTTTCCAAGTTCTTTTACATAGAATATTGTTTAAAACAGTAAAAAGTTGGTTTTTTGTGTGGTGAGAGCGGTTGTCGTAGGTGGGGGTATTTTCGGTTATTGTATAGCGACTAAAAAAAGAGCACATTTGTTAAAAAAAAAGTTGATTTGCATAGGAATAAGGCCTATTTTAGCGTTAAATAAAACGGCCCTTAATCGCACCATCTTGGAATTGAAATTCGCTTAACGCGATGGCATCGGTTAGGTAACCCATTCCCTTAATCGCACCATCTTGGAATTGAAATAAAAATAGTGCTTTCTAAAAGGGCTTGCACACCATCCCTTAATCGCACCATCTTGGAATTGAAATAGAGTTATTAAACGCATTAGATAAAATAATAACCGCCCCCTTAATCGCACCATCTTGGAATTGAAATCCACTTTAGCGGCCGATAAAGTAAAATACGCCAACCCTTAATCGCACCATCTTGGAATTGAAATAGAATTACAAATGAATTTAATCGAAACAAATCGGTCCCTTAATCGCACCATCTTGGAATTGAAATACTAGTAGTAAACGGTATTACCATAACTTTAAGGCCGTCCCCTTAATCGCACCATCTTGGAATTGAAATCAGTAAAGACGAAGCCGGTCAAACATTATTGTGGGACCCTTAATCGCACCATCTTGGAATTGAAATAAGTAGGCCAGCCGTTGCGTTTCCTTGCGCTTTACCCTTAATCGCACCATCTTGGAATTGAAATCGACTTATAAAAGCTAAAACCGTAAACGAAGTGCTACCCTTAATCGCACCATCTTGGAATTGAAATGCAATCGCTCCCGAAATATATCAATCTGTAGAATTCCCTTAATCGCACCATCTTGGAATTGAAATAAAATTAAAAATAGGCAATTGCGAAATTTGCAGCACCCTTAATCGCACCATCTTGGAATTGAAATCCATCAATAGCAATAGCATCCATTTTACCTAAAGGTACCCTTAATCGCACCATCTTGGAATTGAAATTAAAGGAGTATAGGCTAACCAATCAAAAAAAAACTACCCTTAATCGCACCATCTTGGAATTGAAATTCAACACAATTTGGGGAACAATTGGAAGCGCAATAACCCTTAATCGCACCATCTTGGAATTGAAATATCCAGTCTAATTTGCCTTTAAACTTTTTAAGTACCCCCCTTAATCGCACCATCTTGGAATTGAAATTAGTTTCGTTGTAGCCTAAATTGTGTTTAAAGGCACCCTTAATCGCAC
>JAYULE010000088.1:0-13494 GCA_043763845.1 Sphingobacteriales bacterium | reverse complement strand
GTTTGATGCCATTTTTGTATAAGTCAAGATATAAATATGCGGTAATTAATATTGCTATTTCATAATTTTTCTAAATACCTTTGCTTGGCAATCACAATTATAATTATGAAAAATATATTTTATTCGTTTTTTTTTATTTTGATATTGTTAACAGGTTGCGCAATAAATAAAAAGCCGTTTGTTACTTCAACCATACAAAACGGCTTAAATTCTACAATTTTTAAACAACACCATGTTGGGTTTTCATTGTACGATTTAAGCACAAATACTACAATATTTGCACAAGATGCAAACAAACATTTTATACCAGCATCAAACACAAAATTGCTAACATTTTACGCGGGTTTGTGTGCCCTTGGCGATTCGGTGGCAACCCTTAAATACCAAATAAATAACGACTCGTTACTAATTTGGCCACAAGGCGACCCTGCTTTTTTACACCCCAATTTTACTAAACAGCCAGCATTTGATTTCATAAAACACAGCAACAAAGATATTTATTTAGTTAACGGCACTTACACTGGCCAAAAATTTGGCAACGCCTGGAACTGGGACGATTATAACGATTATTACGCAACACAAATAACCGATTTGCCACTTTACGGTAACCTAATAAAACTAAGTTTACAGCATAACAAAATAAAAATCGAACCCGATTTAGCGGCTAATTTTTTAAGCGATACTACTTTTAGTCCATTGTTAAAGGTTGCGCAAAGAGAAGTTTATAGCAACAACTTAGTTTTGCCTGCCAAGCCCGATTCTGTTTATAAACAAAAAATACCTTTAAATTTTGACAATAAAACCACTTTAATTTTACTTGCAGATACTTTGTTGGCAACAGGTTTTGTAACCAAACAACTTAAAACTTTACCTTTTAGAAAACTTGCTACTACCGCTAAAACTATTTACACCACACCTGCCGATACGCTTTATAAATTAATGTTGCAACCCAGCGATAATTTTATTGCCGAACAATTATTGTTAAACATTGCCTATAAAAACAATTTAGAAACTACACAGGTGGCGGTTATAAAATACATAAAAGATAATTTTTTAACCTCTTTACCAGATACTTTACAATGGGTTGATGGCTCGGGTTTGTCTCGACTAAATTTAAACACGCCACAAAACTTAACCCATTTGTTAAAACTTATATATAACAAAGCCGGCGAAAAAAGAAGCTTTGAGTTATTAAGCAATGGCGGAATAAACGGCACACTAAAAGCCCAATTTAAAGGAAAAACCTGTTTTGTTTATGCAAAAACAGGTACACTATCAAATAATTATTGCCTAAGTGGGTTTTTAATTGGTAAAACTGGTAAACGCTACGCTTTTTCTTTTATGAACAACAATTATGTTTTGCCAGCCAAACAAATTAAGCTTGCAGTTGAGGAATTTATAACTCAAATACAAGCTTTTTTATAAATTGCTGCTGGTTTTATTTCTATCGGCGTAGGCAAATACTTTTTGTAGTAACGCACCGTTTCTTGCACCAATATTGTTGCGTATTTTTAACTCTTCTTTTGCAATTTCGGTAAATAAACCATCAATTGCTTTTTGGGTTACATAGTTTTCTAAATTGGGGTTTATAGTGCTCACAAACGGAATTTGATTGTATTTTTTTACTACATCGGCCCAATAATGTGTAGCACCAACTTTGGCTAAGCTTGCCTTTATAATGGGGTTAAATTTGTTTTGTAATTGTGTGTTGGTTACTTTTTTAAAATATTGTGTGGCGGCGTTATTTTGGTTACTTAATAAAATATTGCTAGCATCGGCAATAGTCATTTGTTTAATGGCAGCAATAAAAATGGGTTTTGCCTCTAAAGCTGCATCTTCTGCGGCTCGGTTAATACTTAAAATTACATTATCGGCCAGCGAATTTAAACCTAACGATCTAAGTGTTTTTTCTGCTTTTTGCGCCTCCGTGGGGAACAATATTTTAATGGCTAAGTTACCCAAATACCCATCTTTCGATGCTAATTTATCGGCACTTAAGTTGGTGCCAATTTCTAAAGCTTGTTTTAAACCTAAACCAATTTCGGCCGTAGTTGGGTTTATTAAACCGCTTTTATTTATAATTTCGCTAGCTTGGTTTAACGTTTCGCAACTGGTGGTTAATAATAAAAATAGGGCAAATACAAATTTGTAAAGCAGGCTATTAATTGTTTTTTTTGTCATTATTTTTTCTTTTACGCTTTAATAAACCAATTTCTTTTAAAATAATTTGCAGTAGCTTAATACTCTAAAGGTACAATAGGTTCTTTTTTATTGGTACTCATAATTATCATTGTTTGAAAAGTTTTTACCACACTAATTTTGCTAATTTTTTGCATAATTAATTGTTCGTAGGTTTTTATATCTTTTACATAAGCTTTTAAAACAAAATCGCATTGGCCAGTAACATGGTGGCATTCGGTAATTTCTTTAATTGCATTAATTTCCTCCAAAAATATTTGAATGGTATCGTTTTGATGAAAATCTAAAGACACTTGTATAAAAGTTTTAATACCTAAACCCAATTTTTCTTCATCAACTAAAGCGTGGTAGCTTTTTATGTAGCCTAAAAGCTCTAGCTTGCGCACACGCTCTAGAGTTGGTGCTGGCGATAAACCAATGTTTTGCGATAACTGAAGATTGGTTATTCTTCCGTTTTCTTGCATTATTTTTAAAATATTTAAATCTATTTTATCAATTTCCATAACTGTAATATATAACCCAAATTTAACTTTTAAACTCAAAAACCAAATTTAATTTTACAAAAGAGTGTAATTTATTTTAATAATTTTTTAATTAATATTTTTTAGATTAACCTAAAAATAATGTTAGCTTTGTATATACACGTGTTTTTTATGCTAGCAACCTCATTTACCGAAGAAAATTATCTTAAAACTATTTTTCATTTAAGCGCCTCGCAAACAGTAGCTGTTAATACCAATGCCATTGCCGATGCCTTAAAAACCAAAGCGGCATCGGTAACCGATATGCTTAAAAAGCTTGCCGAAAAAGATTTTATAAACTATATAAAATACCAAGGCGTAACTTTAACCCCAACAGGCAACCAAACCGCATTAAATATTATTAGAAAGCACCGTTTATGGGAAGTTTTTTTGGTTGATAAATTAAATTTTAAGTGGGATGAAGTACACGACCTTGCCGAAGACTTAGAACATATAAACTCTACCAAACTAATAAATAGTTTAGAAGCTTTTTTAGATTTCCCAAAATTTGACCCACATGGAGACCCTATACCCGATAAAAATGGCATATTAAATGAACCCGCACTTGTACCAGTATCTAAAATGCAAATTAATCAAAATGGTATAATAAGTGGGGTTAGAGAACATACGAGTGTTTTTTTAAATTATTTAGAAAAAGCAGGTTTGGTTTTAGGTAAAAAATTAGTTGTTAAAGAATTTATAGAGTTTGACGGTTCGGTAATTATTGAAATTGGTGGTAAAGCACAAACCATAAGTAGAGATGTGGCTAAAAATTTATTAACTGCAGTATGAAAATTATAGCACCACAATCGTTGAGTGAAGTTTTTGCCTCCGTTGAAACGCATAAACGTAAGGGTTGGAAAAAAGTATTTGCCTTTATAGGCCCAGCCTATTTAGTTAGCGTAGGTTATATGGATCCAGGTAATTGGGCTACCGATATTGCGGGTGGTTCGCAATTTGGCTACCAGTTAATTTGGGTTTTGCTAATGTCTAACCTTATTGCGTTACTATTACAATCGTTAAGTGCAAGGTTAGGCATTGTTAGGGGGTTAGATTTGGCGCAAGCATCCAAAAACGAATATCCAAATTGGGCAAATATACCTTTATACATTTTAGCGCAAATTGCTATAATTGCCTGCGATTTGGCCGAAATTATTGGTATGGCAATAGGCTTAAACCTGCTATTTGGGCTACCCTTAATTTGGGGAATTGTGATTACCGTTTTTGATACGTTATTGTTACTTTTTTTATTAAAACGAGGAATGCGTACAATGGAACGATTTATAGTTTCAATGGTTTTTATTATTGGTCTGGCTTTTTTAGCCGAAATGTTAATTGTTAGCCCCGTTTATACCGATGTTTTTAAAGGTTTTATACCCACCGCATTAAATAACCAAGCACTATATATTGCCATAGGTATTATTGGGGCAACAGTTATGCCGCATAATTTATACTTACATTCATCTTTGGTGCAAACCCGTAAAATAGAACGCACACCCAAGGGAATAAAAGAAGCCCTAAAATTTAATTTAATTGATACCACTATTGCACTAAATTTGGCTTTTTTGGTAAACTCGGCCATATTAATTTTAGCCGCTGCCGCATTTTATGTAAACGGGCATTACCAAGTGGCCGAAATACAGGATGCTTACCGTTTGCTCGAAAAAATTTTTGGAAAAGCTGCTCCAACACTTTTTGCAATAGCCCTGATAGCCTCGGGACAAAGCTCAACCATTACAGGAACTTTGGCAGGGCAAATTGTTATGGAAGGACATTTAAATTTACGTATCGAGCCTTGGCTTAGGCGTTTAATAACCCGCTTGTTAGCTATAATTCCGGCATTTTGCACTATTTTATTTTTTGGAGATGATGCTTTGGGAAGCCTGCTTATTTTATCGCAAGTGGTGCTAAGTTTGCAATTGGGTTTTGCTATCATACCCTTAATTCATTTTAATTCCGATAAAAAATTAATGAACCAATTTGTAATAAAAAATTGGGTAAAAATATTGGCTTGGTTAAGTGCATTAATAATTATTGGCCTAAATATAAAGTTGGTTTTTAGTCAAATTACCATTTGGATTACAACAGCAGGTAGCTATACTTTTTTAATTTATTTAGTGGTAATTCCCACAGCGGTAGCTTGCTTTGCACTATTAATTTATGTGTTTATTAAACCGTTTTTAAAACAAAGCACCACTTTAAAAAAACAATTGCCCCACGGCGAAGCCTTGTACATACATACCGAGCGTAAAATTGAATATAAAAATATTGGTATTACTATTGATTTTTCGGGTAATGATGAAAAAGTAATAAACAACGCACTAAATCAAGGCGTTAAAAATGCATTATACACTTTTATTCATATTGTTGAAACCGCAGGAGCTACCTACCACGGCAATAAAGTAATGGATAGAGAAACTCAGTTAGACGAAAGCAACATAAAAAAATACACTACTAATTTAGCTAATATGGGTTACCAAAGTCAGTATAAAATAGGCTACGGAAGTACAGCATCGGCTATAGCTAAAATTGTAGAAACCAATAAAATTGATTTATTAGTTATGGGTGCGCATGGCCATAAAGGGTTTAAAGACATTCTTTTTGGAACTACTGTTGATTCTGTACGGCATAAAATTAATGTGCCTGTTTTAATAGTGAATTAATGTTTTAGATTTCAGCTACAAGTTAAAATCCACACTACAAAAATGCAAATGTTAACGGCCAACAACCTATTTAAACTGTATTTGGGTACCACTTTCTTTTAAACCAAAAGGCAACGTTAACTAACAATATTAGTGCGGGTACTTCTACCAAAGGGCCTACAACTCCTGCAAAAGCTTGCCCACTATTTATGCCAAATACGCCAATGGCTACCGCTATTGCTAACTCAAAATTATTGCCCGTGGCTGTAAATGCAATGGCAGTGTTTTTAGAATAATCTACTCCCATTTTTTTACCGATAATAAAACTTATTAAAAACATGAAGATAAAATAAATCACCAACGGAATTGCAATTTTTATCACATCGAATGGAATTTGAACAATTAGTTTCCCTTTTAAACTAAACATTAAAACTATAGTAAAAAGCAAAGCAATTAAGGTTATTGGCGATACGGCTGGTAAGTATTTGTGGTTAAACCAATCTAACCCTTTCCATCTTATAAGTACAAAACGACTTATAATTGCTGCAAAAAAAGGAATACCCAAATAAATTAAAACACTTTTTGCAATATGCCAAATACTAATATTTAAAGAAATACTTTTTATACCAAAAAATGGAGGCAAAAAAGTGATAAATAACCAAGCATATACACTGTAAAAAAATATTTGAAAAATGCTATTAAGTGCTACTAAACCTGCTGCATACTCTCTGTTTCCATCGGCTAATTCATTCCAAACAATTACCATGGCTATGCACCTAGCAATTCCTATTAAAATCAGACCCATCATATATTCTGGCTGATTATGAAAGAAAATAATTGCCAAAAAAAACATTAATGTGGGGCCAATAATCCAGTTAAGTAATAGTGAGACGCTTAATATTTTGGTGTTTTTAAATACTTCACCCATTTTCTCGAACCTAACTTTTGCCAAAGGCGGATACATCATTAATATTAAACCAATGGCCAAGGGAATGTTGGTACTACCACTCGAAAATAAATTTATATAATGTGATGAGTTTGTGAAAAAATATCCAATACCTACCCCAATAATCATGGCAATAAAAATCCATAATGTTAAAAAACGATCTAGAAAGCTAAGATTTTTTCTTTGTGCTGGGTTACAGTTTATCGCACTCATGGTTTTATTGGTTTATGTTTAATTTATACTTTATTTGAGTTAGCTTAAGGTAATTAGGATTTTATTAAAGAGAAAACATACAAACACTCCATGGCAATTTGATTGCTTCTTTCGGTATATTTTTCGTTTTGCAATACGGTGTTGTCATACGCTTTTGGATCAAAATAAGTGGTCCCAATTCGCAAATCACAGCCAGCTATATAAGGGCAGTTTTCATCAGCATCCCCACAAGTCATTACCGCCACAAAATTTTCTTTAGGTAAACTTGCATCGTCAATTGTTTTAGAAAAACAAATACTCGATTTACTTTCACCAAAAGTTACTTCATATTTAGGATTATTAGTCTCGTCCTTTTTTTCAACCTCAAAACCTGAAGAAATAAGAGCGTTAATGGCATTTATATTAAATGCGGTTGCTTCGGTACCAGCCGAAAAACTGTTAATCTTAAAGCCGTAAAAATCTGCAGCAACTTTTGCCCAAATTTGCCCTAAGTGGCTTCTACGTGAATTGTGCGTACACACATATACCAAGTTTATGTCTTTACTTAGGTTTAATTTTCTTTGGATATTTTGTGCTAGATTTTCAAGCAATACTTTCCTATTAGCATTAATTTCCTTAAAGTTTTTGCTAATAATTTCACAACGATTTTTAATGTTCTGGTTCACAATAATATATTTTAGATTGAAAATTTTAACAACATCCGCCACCTGGAGTGCAGCTGTTTTGAGTTAATATTGTTTGCATTTTTTGTTTTTCGGGTATAATTCCACAAGCATCGCTTGCCAAACAAGCGGTTTTTTTTGGCACTAGTTCAAAATCTTTTCCATTGAAATCTAAATCATATTTACCAATAGTTTCGGATTGATATTCTACCTCAATTTCTAAATCGCCAATGCCTAACTTAGTTTCCGATAGCGCAATAATGTTGGCTAATTTTTGTGGCTGTAGCCGATGTTCAAAATCGTTTGCATCCCAAAGTTGAAAGTTTACTACTTTCTCTATACGTTCTACACCGCCACAATCAATAAAGTGTTTAGTAACCAAGCCAACTTCGGTAACGTGAAAATTTTCGGGTATGTAAGTGCCGTTAGGTAGTTTAAAATTTACCGCTGTGGCATTTGCTAGATGTTTTTTAATTTCTGATAATTTCATTTTAATAATTTTAAAAGCTTAACAACAATTATTTTTTTTAATTTCTAATTTGGAGGAAATGTTTCCAAAATAGGTTTGTAGTTTGTTTAGTATTTTTTCGTCTATGCAATAACAAATAGAGTTTCCTTCAATATCGCCTTTTATAAGGCCTGCATTTTTTAATTCTTTAAGGTGTTGCGAAACAGTAGGCTGCGCCAAAGGCAATTTGTTTACAATGTCGCCACAAATGCAGGTTTCTACGTTTAACAAATATTCCATAATGGCAATACGGGCAGGATGCCCTAATGCTTTTGCAAGTGTGGCAATTTGGTTTTGCTTGTCGCTATAATGTTCAGTATTTGTGGCTCCCATACAATAATTTAATATTGCAATATTACGATATAAATTTGTATAATGAAACAAATTTTATGGTAAATATTTATTCTATATTATAAAAATAAATTTTATTAAAATATAATATACTGGTTCTTCGTCAAAAACTGTCGAATATAACTAAAATCAATTTCCAATAAACAGGTGTGCGATTTGGGGACGGCCTAGCTGTTATTTGGAGTGGTAGGCCAATAAATTTTTTGTAGAAACTAACATAAAGTTCTAGCCAAGCAAGTCGCAGCGTGTTGCACAAACCTTGTTAAAGCACAAATTTTGTTGCCACGCCTTGAATTGCGCCGTTAAAAATTTATTGAACATACCCGACAAGTAACAGCAAGCCTTGATTTTTTGTAACTTTTTTATCAAGAAAAAAGTTATTGAAAAAATGCCTATTAGTTTTTTCACTTTATCTTAAACAAAATTAAAACCACACAAAATGAAAAATAACCAATATTTTTTGATTGCCATAAATGGTAATATTAAAAAAGAATTTTTGCTTCTCACATTTACCTAAAACACAATCTTAACTTAATCGTTATCATATTATGAAAATTCTGCTTACTGGTTTAACTGGTTATATTGCACAACGATTGTTGCCTGTTTTATTGGAAAATGGGCACCAAGTAGTATGTTGTGTACGAGACAAAAACAGGTTTAACAAGCAAAAATATCCCACCAAAAATATAACAGTTATTGAGGCCGATTTTCTTAAACCTAAAACGCTTATACATATTCCTAATGATATAGATATTGCCTATTACTTAATTCACTCTATGTCGGCAAAAACGGGCGATTTTGAAAATATGGAACAAAATTGTGCCCATAATTTTGTGGAGTGTATAAGTAAAACCAATGCAAAACAAATTATATATTTAAGTGGTATTGTGAATGATAATGAGTTATCAAAGCATTTATCTTCAAGAAAAAATGTTGAAGATATTTTAGCAAATGCCAACATACCGCTTACTACGTTAAGGGCTGGTATAATTGTGGGTTCGGGCAGCGCATCGTTCGAGATTATTAGGGATTTGGTAGAGAAATTACCAATTATGATAACTCCATTATGGATAAAAACTCGGTGCCAACCAATTGCCATACGTAACGTGGTAGAATTTTTAAGTGGTGTTTTGGGCAACCAAAAAACATTTAATAAAAGCTACGATATTGGTGGCCCTAACATTTTAACATATAAGGATATGCTTTTGCGTTTTGCAAAAATTAGAGGCTTAGCAAGGCATACTTTTGTAGTACCCGTCATGACACCCAAAATTTCTTCCTACTGGTTATATTTTGTTACTGCTACTTCTTATGCATTAGCAAAAAATTTGGTTGATAGCATGAAAGTTGAAGTAATTTGCAAGCCTAATAATTTGGCTCAATTGCTAAACATTAATTTAATAGATTACGACACATCCATTAAACTAGCATTTGATAAAATAGAGCAAAACCAAGTATTGTCTAGCTGGAAAGATGCCCAAAGTAGCGATATTTTAGCTAATGGAATTTCTACTTATGTAGAAGTACCCGTTAATGGTTGCTTTAAAGATGTGCGTAAATTGGCTATAAAAAATGAAAATAATGTCTTAGATAAAATATGGGCTATTGGCGGAATAAACGGCTGGTATTATGGTAATTGGCTTTGGAAACTTAGAGGTTTTTTAGATCAACTTACTGGCGGGGTAGGTATGCGCCGTGGCCGACGAAGCCATACAGAAATTGCCCCAGGCGAAGCTTTAGATTTTTGGAGAGTGTTGCTTGCCAACCGCGAAGAAAAAAGATTGCTTTTATATGCCGAAATGAAATTGCCTGGCGAAGCTTGGTTAGAATTTAAAATTTTTGAAAATCACCTTATACAAACTGCAACTTTTAGGCCTTTGGGGGTTTGGGGTAGGTTATATTGGTATGCTGTTTACCCATTTCATGGTTTTATATTTAATGGGATGATTAACAATATTGTAAACACTCCAAAACCCTAACTTTGAATTTATTTGAAAACCATAACCTTAATTTATTACCATACGATGGCGAGGTAAACTATTATCCAAATGTGTTTACCCAAACAGAAATTGAGAATTATTTTAATAAACTATTAACCACTATGCAATGGCAAAACGACGAGGTTATAATATTTGGCAAGCATATTATTACCCAACGTAAAGTTGCTTGGTATGCCGCAAATTGTATAAGTTACACCTACTCAAATACCACTAAGCTTGCTTTACCCTTTACAAAAGAATTAACCAACCTTAAATTAATAGCCGAAAAATTCGCCAAAACTACTTTTAATGCTTGCTTATTAAACCTTTACCATAACGGCAACGAGGGTATGGGTTGGCATAGCGATAACGAAAAAACAATTTTACCAAACAGCACAATAGCATCTTTTAGCTTTGGTGCCGAAAGAAAATTTGCTTTTAAACATAAATTAAGCAAACAAAATGTAAATATTGTATTGCAGACCGGTAGCTTATTATTAATGAGCGGGAGTACTCAAAGCCATTGGTTACATAGTTTGCCAAAAACTAAAAAGGTTAATAGTATACGAATTAACCTAACTTTTAGGCAAATGGTGTAAATTATAAGATTTATATATGATGGCTAATGTTTTTACCATCTTTATGGATTTTTTATTAAGTTTTCAACTTTTAACTACAGTAATCAATGTTTATTTAAGATAAACTTTATAGAATTTTGGATTTGATCTAAATTAATTGTAAAGATAATCTTTATAAATCCAAAGTTCCATAATTGTTGTTGCCATTTATGTTTGGAGGCTGTGAAATATAATATATCCACAATTTTTTATTTACGATTTGTATTCATGTTCATGTTAAATTTTACCTTTTTTGATTTTGTTAATTTTAACTAATTGATTATAATAATTACCAATATAAGCTAAACTGCATAATTAAATACCGGGTTGTTAATTATTAAAATACTTATTTTGATGTTTTAATAATTAGGTTAGAATAACAAAAAGTTTAAATGGGCATATTTAATAGCGGTTATTTACCTAAGAAAGCATTTTACCTTAAAATATTGTATTTAAAACTATTGTATTAATGGTACTAGTTTTATGGCAAAACCGCCACCGTTTGCCATAGTAATTTCTAGCTCGTCATTTTTAGAAATAGTTTTTACAGTTTTTTTGTAATCATTACCATTTCTATTTGCATTTATTCCATCTGTAAAAATTTCGGCTGTATATTTAGCATTAGTTAAAAAATCAAATTTTATTTTTAAATTTCTACCAGTCCAATCATTTATTCCTGCAATATACCAAGTTGTATCTTTTCTTCGAGCAATAACAGCATAATCCCCAATTTTTCCATCTATGGCTACGGTTTCGTCCCAAACTGTTGGTATCTTTGAAAGATAATCTAAAATTATTGGTTCATTTTCGTAAGCCGTTGGCACATCGGCTAACATTTCTAAGGGAGCATACAAAACAGAAAATAATGCTAATTGGTTGCAACGTGTACCTTGAGACATTGGCCTAGCCTGTATAAACCTAAAATCATTATCATTTGCGTTTGTCATAGCCCCTGGTGTGTAATCCATTGGGCCGGCAACCATACGTATGAATGGTATGTGTGCAGCATGTTCGGGTGTGCAAAGTTTTGAAAATTTATTATACTCTAAACCTTGCACAGCTTCGCGGTTAATAACATTTGGGTAAGTGCGCTCCATTCCAGTGGGCTTATAAGCTCCATGAAAAAGCACTAGCATTTTTCGTTTTGAGGCTTCAATGGCAAGTTTTTCATAAAAATTCACAATCTCTTGATCATCTCTATTCATAAAATCAACTTTTATTCCTTTCACACCCCATTTTTGAAATTGATCTAACGCCTCATTCATCTGTTTGTCTAATACATGCCAAACGCACCAAACTATTATACCAACCCCTTTTGCTTTTGCATAATTAAATAAATATGGCATATCTAAATCAGCTACCAATGTTGGGTTAGTTCCTATTTTTATGTTACCGTTGTTTAATTTTAATAGGTTAAACTGGTCGCTCCAGCCCTCGTCCATATTAATGTATTCAATACCGTTTTTTGAAGCAAAATCAATAAAATATTTATAAGTGTTTGTGTTATATCCAGTTTCAAAATTAACACCGGTTAAATTGTTAGCACTCCACCAATCCCACGAAACTTTTCCTGGCTTAACCCAGGATGCATCCCCAATTTTGTTTTCTTGTGCCAATAAATAAGTTAAATTATTGTATAATAAATCTTTATCTTGTTCAGCCAAAACCATTAATCGCCAAGGGAAAGTTCTTGTACCATTGGTTTCAGCTATGTAATTGGCTCGGCTTACGGGTATTTTTTCAAAATTTGGACAACAGCCCCCAATTGTATCTTTGGTAACTACCTTTGGCAAACTTCCCATTAAACCATTGTTAGCATCATAAGTTAAATAAAATGCGGCATAATCAAATAAATCAACCTCGGTTATACAAACTTTAACTTTATTAGATTCTACTAAAACTGGTAAAACAGCAATTTTTCCGCTATCTAAATAGCTAATTGCAGTATCTTTATAGTGATCTTCGTAGGAATTTTGAAAACCAGATACTTTTTGTAACGGTCCACTAACATCTGTATTAAATTTATAACTAATTAATTCATCTTTAACAATTATTTTTCCCTTCATTTTTGTTTCAAAACGATAGGCAACTCCATTATTAAAAACTTTAAAAACAATTGCATAATCATTTAAAATAAGCGAAAACTCATTAAAATTATCCCTGTAGCTATTTGCCATACCAAAAATTGGTTTAACTATTTTATCTACACTTCGTTGAGTATATTTTGAAACCACTGTATTTGATCCCAAAACTCTTCCATTTGCAAGAGTCATAGAAAGCATACTTTCTTGGATAACTTCTTTCCCCATAAAAGAAACTTTATAGGTTGTGGTTTTTCCAGTAGTTATAGTAACTAAAATATTTTTATTAGGCGAGGATACTTGAAATGCATTTGCACTTTTAAATATTAGCAGAAAAAATGTTATAAAGTAGATTTTATTCATAATTGATGTTTGGTCGTAAATATATATTTATGTTCGTTATATATAGAATTAGAATATATATTTAACGAATTAAAATAAATTAATCCGTAAATGTGTAAGTTAACAATCTCAATCTTTCAGTAAAGATAAGCATAAATTGTTTTAAAATAATACCCTAATTAAGAATCGGTTTTTTCATTATAGGGTTATTTAATTAATGCCAAAATACAAACTTCATTATAATAATTGGTAAGGAAAGATGTTATAACCTGAGTTCGTTAATAACTCATTGTTTATTATAGTTGTGATGATGATTTGGGCGTTTTAACACGCCGTCCGCTGTATCTTTTTTTATTTGTCTATCCCCCCGACCCCCGAAGGGGGAGATTCGGCGTAAAAAAAGGATGCCGCTCCCGTCGTTAACGCTTTAAAA
>JAYULE010000087.1:0-3679 GCA_043763845.1 Sphingobacteriales bacterium | reverse complement strand
TATTGATTTCAGATATATCAATAAATTCTTGATTTAAAGAAGGCCACGTTTTAATACCGTAAACGTGGTTAGCCGAAATAAATAAGCCCAAATTGTACATATTTTTTCTGCTCCAAATTACTTTACTACCAGAGCCGTTTGTACCTACACTGCCCCTAATTTTATTTATCAGGTTTACAAAATCGGCATTGGCATTGTTCAAAGCATCTTCAATTTTAATTAAACCTTTGCCAATAACTTTAATGTTAGAATTTGGAGGAGGAGTTGGTTTGTTTTTTGTGCAACCAACTTGAATAAATAAAAAGATTAAAAATACCCAAATAATGCTTTTTGTGGCTACCATGATTTTATTTTTAGAGGATATTATTCAATCCGGCTTATCTTTGTTTACTTATAATATACAATTTTTGAAATGCAATAAAATATCAATAAATGTATAATCTACTCGGGTTGCAAAATCACATTTACTATTTGGGGTATTACATGGCAACTATCCTTAGTTACACTTATAACATTACTCACAAAAGTTTTGTAACCCGCTTTAGAAACAGTAATAATATAATTACCTTTTCTTTCATAAGCACCTATAAAATTTAGTTGGTGTGGAGGGTAGGCAACTAAGTTTTCGGTATAAAGGCCATCTTTTGCTGTAACCGTAATACCAATTTGTTCTAGATTTGATGAATTTTGCAAACTTACATTTATATTTAAGCCCGCTTTAGCCTCTAAAGTGCACATTATGCCGTCATCTAAAGGTTTATCTTTTTCAATCAATTCGTTTTCGCAACTCGAAGAAATTAACATAGGCAGCAGCAATAGTGCTAAATATTGATTTTTCATTTTTCCTATAATTTATTTTAAAATTTTTGTTTTCTATTTTTTAGATGTAGGGTTTGTTTATTTTAAAAATTAAATCGTAACCTTAAGCCAGTACCCACTAGTCTTAATCTTTCGGCACTAATTTCTCTCACGGGTAATTTTACAAAAGGCTCGAAAGCCACAAACGTTTTTTTAGCTATTTTTTGTCTAAACCCTAAACTAAAATTATAGAAAGCTAAAAAATTTGGGATATTTATTTGGTTTTCGGCAATTTGCTCTACGGTGCGTTCGTACACTAAAAAATTATTTGCCTCCTGCTCCCCAGCAATAGAAGTACTAAACTCTGTAACTAATTTTTCTTCTATATAATTATTGCTTCGCTGCTGGTTTAAAATTGCAAAAGCCGATATGCCTACATTGGCGTAAATTGATTGATTTATATTGTATTTAATTTCTAACGGAATATCAATACCGCTTATATTTGCATTTACCGATTCTAAATTTTTTACACTTGCATCAGGGCTTTTTATGCTACTTTGTTCTGCAAAAATATTTGCTCCATCTATATTTCGGATAGTGCTAAGCTGATTATACCCTAAGCCTGAATTTATAGAAATTTTTGAAGAAATAGCGTATTCCATATTTAAACCATAACCCATATTTAGTTTTGGCGTGTTACCAAATGATGGTGCAACAGCAAGACCCATTAACCATTTGCTTTCTTTTTTAGTTTTTTCTGTACCTTCTTTACTCTTGCTTTCTTTAGCTAAAAAAGCTAAAGTTTTAATTTTCGCTAACTCTTCTTTATTAACACCTTGCTTAACATTTGTATTAATAGGTTTATTTGGGTTTGATTGTTTAGCGCTCCCTATATTAGCTGTTAATTGATTAATTGTATCTACAAGGATTATACTGCCGTTGTTAAATGTTGGTTCATCGTAAATTATTGTGTTCATTTTACGTTCGGTTTTTGCAGAATTAACTTTTACAACATTCTGTATAATATCTTTTTTGATATTTATATTTTGGTTTAGTAATGGTAAGTTTATAGTTGCACTAATAATTAATGGTTCATTTGGATTTGGTAATGCTTTACTTTGAGTTGTTTTTGCCATTAATAGCTGATTTTGGTTTAATAAATTTAAAGTGTTTTTTACACTTTTTTGGTATGATTTAAGTTGCTTTATTGCTTGTTTAGAACTATTAAAACCTACTTTTACTGGATTTTCTGTATCAATTTTAACTCCGTATTTTTGCCGAGTTGTTTTTATATTATCTGTTTTTTGATAGCTTTGTTTAGAAATAATCGTTTTATTTTCAGGATATTTAGTGCTTGCATAATTTTCGTTTGTGTTTTTAGGATATTGGTTTAACCAAAAAAACAAACCACAACCCAATAGCAATATTGCGGCAGCACTTCTTAACCATATAATTAATTTACTTTTTTTCTTTTTATCAAAATTTTCCCAAGCACCAACAGCATAGGGTTCTTCATTTGCCGCCAATTTTGCCACAATATGATTTATTAACTCCTTATGCTTTGGGTTTTTATTATGATGTTGCATATTGGTTAGTTAAAGTTAAGGTATATAATGTTCGTAATTTGCTTTTAGCTCGGGTAAGGTAAACCCTGCTGCTGCTTTCAGGTATGCTCAATATTTTAGCTATTTCGGTATGCGAAAAGCCATCAATTTCATATAAATTAAACACAATGCGTTGAATTACTGGCAATACATTAAGAAGTTTTAAAATATCTTTAACATTTAATTCCGAAATTACATTTACCTCAATTATGAGTTCATGGTATTCTGTTAATTCACTTACCAATATTAAATTTCGTTTCGATCTTAAAAAATCAATCGCACTTCTAGATGCGATTTTGGCTATCCAGCCTTTAAAAGCTTTTTCAGTTTCGTTAGAATTTATGGGTGAAGCAAATGAATTTAAAGCTTTAAAAATCTTAATAAAACAATCGTTTACAAGTTCTTCGGCATCATTCCTGTTGTTTACATAGCGTAAAATTACAGCTAATAAATACCCATAAAACTTTTTGTAAACAGTTTCTTTACTTTTACTATTGTTAATTAAGCAACCCGCAATATTATCTTTAATACTTGGTGTTTTTTTTATCACTTAAATATTGATTTGGCTTAATTAATAATATAACACGCTTCATTTAAAAAATATAAGCATTTTAATTGCTATTTATGTGTATAAATTGAAGCACCCAATTTGAAATCATCGTTGACTGCCTTAAGCCCCTTTACCCACAAGGTGTATATTTTACCATCTTCTATTTTAACATTTGTTAAAGTAGTTTCTATAGCACCAGTAGTTTTATTTTTTATATTAAAAGTAACCCTTTCGGCCTTATCTACTATTTTAAAAGTACTGCTTTCTTTAAATAGTTTATCAATTACTAAATCGGCCGTAGCCCCATCAATAGCTAAATTTAATGCACCAGCATCGGGACTTAAATTCACAAACCGTATTTTAGCTTTGCCTACTGGCGGATTGGTTAAGGTATCGTTTAAAAATAAAAAACCAATATCGTCTATTTTACCTATAACAAATAAAGAGTAAGCTGCTTGTGGCTTTAAAGTAAAGCTTTCTGATTTTCTAAATCCGCTTGCATTTTTATTAGCTAACGAAACTTGCCTGTTTCCCGAATAAGCATTTACGTAATCTATTTTATTGGTAAAAGAAAAGTCGGTACTGTTTACTTTTGTTTGGTTAAGATAAATATCAAATTTTTCTACTGTTGGCGAAGCGTGTATTAAGCTTAAACCTGAAATACTGGCTTGTGGTACTTCGTCTAATTTTTTTAAGCAGCCAAAAAGGGTTATTGATAAAATAACTA
>JAYULE010000086.1:0-3713 GCA_043763845.1 Sphingobacteriales bacterium | reverse complement strand
CGTATGGTTTCTAAAGGTATAACTTCGGCAGGTGCAATGTTTCCCAAATTTACATTTGTGCCAATAAGCTCTATAAACCAAACTTGCTGTGCTTTTTGTGGAGCTTCCCAAATAATGGTTTCTGCAGGTATTTGGGTTAAAATTTCATCTACTAAACCTTGGCGTACTTCGCCCGAGTCTCGGTAAATACCTACGTTTCCGCTTTCTCGGGCTTCTGCAATTACCTTCCACGATCCGGCTTCTATTTCAGCTTTCATCAACTCAATCCATTTATATGGCGCAAAAACCTTTTTCTCGTCTTTAGATCCTACTTCCGATATTACCGTAAGTTGCGAGCTTAATTTTCGTATATATTCACATTTTTCGTCGTGAGGTATTTCAATCGACCCGTCCGATACTTCTGCAAAATCCATATCAAATTGGTCTAAAACCTTACGGTAATCGTCAAATTGGTTTCTTATGATAAATGCCTCAAATAGGGTACCGCCAAAGTAAACAGGTATGCCAGCATCTCGGTAAATTTTAAGTTTTTCTTTTAAATTTGGGGTAACATACGATGTTGCCCAACCTAATTTAACAATATCGGTATGTGTACCAGCAACTTCTATAAAATCTTCTACTTGGCGTAGGCTTAGGCCCTTATCCATTACCATTGTTAAGCCGTTTTGACGTGGTTTAGCCGGACGTGTAGGTATATTATTCAACGTATAATTCATATTTCGAAGGCAAAAATCATAAAAAAAAATCAATTTTAATAAATTGATTTTTCTTGCTTTAGGATAGGCTATTTTTCAACTTGTAAATCGGGTAATAATATCTAGTATTGCTTGGTTTTCTTTTAACTGTGGCAAATATTCGAATAACATAAAATGTTTTTCTGGGTCGGTGGATAATGCAATTTGTAAGTGCGTTAATGCATCGTTGTATCGCCCTTCGGCAAATTGGTAGGCTACCAAGCGGTAATATAAATCGGCCGAATCGGGATTGGTTTTTATCCCTTCCGATATAATTCCCACCGCACCTTCAATATTATCTTGCTCAAAAACAACCGAAGAGTAGTCTAACCAAGCTTCTACATCTAACGGGTTTAATTCCACTACTTTTTCATAAGCTTTTTCCGAATCGGGTAGTTTATCTAATTTATAATAGGTATCGGCAATGGCAAACCAAAAATCGGGATTGGTATCTTCAATATCTAATGCTTTTTTGTAAAAATGTAGGGCTTCAAAATGGCGTTCTTCAAAATCTAAAGTTACCCCAATGCCATACCAAGCATCGGCCATTTTAGGGTCCATTTTAACCGCTTTTTTATAGTAACTACGGGCTTCATCCATTTTCTCTAACTTCTCGTAACACTCGCCCACAGCACAATAAGTATCGGCATTGGGTTGTTCGTACTCAAAAGTTTGCTTGTAAACTTCTATAGCTTCGTTGTGTTTATCAAGCTGCACCAAAGCGTTGCCTTTGTTAAAGTACGCCGATGCAAAGTTATCTTTAATTAAAATAGCGTAATCGTAAGCATCAATTGCTTTTTCGAAAAAACAAAGTTTGTGGTAAGCGTTGCCTAAATTGTACCAAGCCGCATACGAATAAGGTTCGGTATCAATATATTGCTCGTAAAACTTAATGCTTTCGTCTTGTTTATCTAAAATATCGTAACAAAAGGCCAGTTCGTACAAGGCATCTTGGTTTTCCATATTTTTTTCTAAACACAGTTTTAGATAGGTTATTGCTGCATCATAATCGCCCATATTTTCGTGTACGTAGGCAATTTGCATTAACACTTCATCTTGGTTTTCGGCTAGTTCCAAGGCTTTTAATAGGTTTTCGAGTGCGTTTTCGTGTTGCTCTAAACTTTCGTAAACATTGCCTCGTATCATAAAAATATCGGCTTCCGATGGTTCTAAAAGTTCGGCTTTTTCTAACGCCGCAAAGGCTTTGCTTAACTCGTTTGTAAAAACATACAGCTGTGCTTGTTTAACAAAAAATATGGCGGCATACGGGTGTTGCGATACCGCATAACCAATCACTTGTAAAGCTTTTACAGGGTCGTTTTTATCCATATAAAAATCAACAATGTTTTCAAAAGCTTGCGAATCAAAAAAATATTGATCCTTGTTTCTAATCATTTCCTCGTACCGCTCAACAGATAGTTTGGGGTCTTCGTTAAAATCAAAATCGAATTCTTCTTCCATAATTTTTTCTTTAAGAAAACATATAAAGCCGTTTAAAATTTGATTTGTTTAGGCAATCAAGTACCACCAAATTAAAAGTATAAACTTTGATATTTTTGTTTATTTACTAACAAATAAACAATTGTAAATATAATATGCTGATAGGTAGCGTTATGTATCTTAAAATGATTAACACTCGGCCGCTTACCATAAATTCTTAACTTTAACAAAAATACAAATTAATATGATAGTTGATATAAAACCTGTTTTAAGTAATTTAGGTATTGATGCTGTGAACGATGCTTGTTGCACAGGCCAAATATGGCTAAAAAGCAGCAATAAAAGCATAAACACTATTTTTTCGCCGGTTGATGGTAGGGCAATAGCCGCCGTACAATTTGCCACCCAGCCCAATTATGACCAAGTTATGATAGCCGCAACAGCAGCTTTTAAAACTTGGCGCTTAATACCTGCCCCAAAACGTGGCGATATAATTAGGCAATTGGGCGATGAGTTACGAAAAAATAAAACCGATTTGGGCAAATTGGTATCCTACGAAATGGGCAAAAGCCTACAAGAAGGCTGGGGCGAGGTGCAAGAAATGATTGATATTTGTGATTTTGCGGTTGGGTTGTCTCGCCAATTGTACGGTTTAACAATGCACTCCGAACGGCCACAACACCGTATGTACGAGCAATATCATCCTTTAGGTGTGGTAGGTATTATTTCGGCATTTAATTTTCCAGTTGCGGTTTGGGCTTGGAATGCCGCTTTGGCCTTGGTTTGTGGCAATGTTTGCGTTTGGAAACCATCGGAAAAAGCACTCTTAAGTGCTGTTGCTTGTCAAAAAATTATGCAAAAAGTGTTGGCGCAGAACAACTTACCCGAAGGTATATCGAGTTTAATTATTGGCGATAAAAGCATAGGAGAGTTAATGGCAAACGATGCACAATTTGCGCTAATTTCGGCCACAGGTTCCACCAAAATGGGTAAAGCTGTTGGCGCAGCAATTGCAGCAAGGTTGGGTAAACATATTTTAGAGTTAGGTGGCAATAACGCCATTATCATCACTCAAAATGCCAACTTAGAAACCAGCTTAATGGCGGCAGTTTTTGGTGCGGTAGGCACTGCCGGCCAACGTTGTACCAGTACCCGTAGGTTAATTATCCACGAAAGTGTTTACCAAAATTTTACCCAAGAACTGGTGGCTGCTTACGCCCAATTGCGCATTGGCAACCCATTAGACACCAACAACCACGTAGGGCCATTAATTGATAAAGATGCTGTTGAAAACTACCTAAACGCAATAGAAAAATGTAAAGCCGAGGGTGGACATTTTTTGGTTGAAGGTGGTGTTTTAGAAGGCACAAATTACCTATCGGGATGTTACGTAAAGCCTTGCATTGCCGAGGTTGAAAACCATTTTGATATTGTACAACACGAAACTTTTGCCCCAATTTTATACCTTATGCAATACCAAAATTTAGATGATGCTATTGCAATGCAAAATGCAGTGCCACAAGGTTTATCATCTTCCAT
>JAYULE010000085.1:0-3747 GCA_043763845.1 Sphingobacteriales bacterium | reverse complement strand
GCTGATTCACTTCAATAAACTCACCGCCCTACAAACCGTTTTTTTTCCATAACGTAAATTTAATTTATCTAAAGTTTGGTACAATTGTGCTTGCGTTTTGCTATCGTCAAAAATATTTAATTGGTAATGGCCTTGAACAAGATTGTTAAATTTTACACCAATTAACCTAACTGGGGTTTGCTGGTTATAAATCTTTATAAAAATATTTTTGATTTGTGTAATTAATAAATGATCTGCAGCAGTGGCGTTTACCGTTATTTGATGTGTAAAAGTGCTAAAATTACTGTACCGTATTTTTAAGGTTAAACAAGTGGTTAAAAAACCTTCTTGCCTTATTTTAGCACATAAGCCTTCGGTAATTTCTATAATGTTGGCTTCTAAAAATTTAACATCGCAATTATCTTTTTCAAAAGTAGTTTCCGATGAAATTGATTTCCTATCAGAATATGCAATTACAGGCGAATGATAAATTCCGTTTGCTTTTTGCCACATGGTTAAACCCTGCTTACCAAAATTAAGTTCTAATTGATTTACGGGCATTTGTTGTAAATCGCCTATGGTAAAAACCCCCATTGTGTTTAATTTAGCTACTGCTTTTTCCCCAATCATAGGGATTTTCCCAACTAACAAAGGTGCTAAAAAAGCTTTTTCTGTTCCGGTTGGTACATGTAAATAATTACTAGGTTTTGCAATACCAGTTGCAATTTTAGAAACTGTTTTATTTACCGATAAACCAAAAGAGATGGGTAACAACGTTTCAGCAATAATTTTCTCTCTCAATTCTATAGCTAATTTTAGTGTTCCAAAATATTTATCCATACCCGTCATATCAATATAAAATTCATCAATCGAGCTTTTTTCGAAAAGTGGTACATGCTTCGAAATAATTTCGGTAACTTCTTGGGATGCGTTAACATAACTTTGATAATCTCCTCTTACAAAAATTAAATGCGGACAAAGTTTTAATGCCATTTTACCCGGCATTGCTGCATGTACACCAAATTTTCGGGCTTCGTAACTGCATGATGCTATAACACCACGTTCGCCAGGGTCGCCAATAGCCACTGGTTTGCCCAATAATCTATTATCCTTCCGGCATTCTACCGAAACAAAAAACGAATCTAAATCAATATGGATAATTTGTGTATCTAACATTTTTCTTTGAAAGCAGTAAATTTAATACTAATTTTTTTAGCTAAATAGTATTTTGTAAAATTTTGATAAATAAAAATTAATAGGTTTTTTGGTTCTTCCTGATTTTGTGAGTTTTTAATTGATATAGGCTAGAATTAAAAATAATAGGCATTTTTTTATGTTCTTTCTCATTGATGAGAAAAGAACCAAAGAATCCTGCCTACCGGCAGCCAGGCAAGGCTTGCTTTGTTTGTAGGGTATGCACAATAAATTTTTTAGAGCGCAATTCGAGGCGTGGTAACGTAATTGGTACTTTTTCTTAATTTGTGCAACACGCTGCGTCTTGCTTGGTTTTACTTTATGTTGTTTTCTACACAAAATTTATTGGCCTCCCATTCCAAACAACAGCTAGGCCGTCCGCAATTGTAGACCTGTTTAATGGGAAATAATTTAATTTATGTTTCATTTTTATCACGAAGAACCAATTATATTTAGATATATGTTTTTTAAACCTTCTGCATATCTCATTTTTTCATTGAATATTGTTTAAAAAATGTTTAATTTTATTTAAATTTCAAAACAATGACCGCTACATATAGTATTTCAAGAAAAGAATTAAATGCCGATTTTATTGAAGCAATAAAAAAAACCTTTAAAACTGAAAGAGTTATTATTCAAATAGAGGAAGTAATTGATGAAACTGATTATTTATTATCCACCCTTGCTAATACCGATTTTATTGAAAAATCCATTCAGCAAGTTAAAAATGGTGAGGTAATAAAATTGGATATTGACAAATATCTGTAAAGGATATTGAAATGAGAGATATTGTTATTTCTAGTCTTGCATTTGATCTATTTTTGGAGCTTCAAAAAAATGAACCCGATACCTTCAAAAAACTCACTAAATTAATTAATGAAACAAGAAAACACCCATTCGAAGGAATTGGTAAACCAGAAGCACTTAAACATAATTTAAAAGGGTTTTGGTCGAGAAGAATAACGGATAAACATCGTTTAGTTTATAAAGTAGAAACTCAAAATATTACTATAATTTCTTGCAAGTTTCATTATGATGAATAGTTTGACTGGATTTAATACTGGGCAGAACACCAAACAAGCCGTTAACATTCCTCCAATCCTTCGAATATTCCCCCTTCGGGGGCAAGAGGGAATCCCCCTCAAAACATTGCCCTCTTTATGGCAAAAGCAGCCTGTTTAGGCTCATATTGAAGCATATCGTTGTTTTTTAACAAATTCTTCAATTCTGTATTAGTGATTTTTTTACCTTTTAAAACGGGGTTTGTTTTAAGTCCATTATCAATTGAGGGCGTAAATTTAGTAGCAAACCAAGTTACTTGTTCGTTGGGTAAGGCTACGCCCAATATCATTCCAGGTAAACCTGTAAAGGCTTCGGGGCCAGCTTTAGGTACAATTTCATCGGTATAAAAAGCCACTACATACACCGAATCTAAAATTAAAGTATTGGCTCTACGGCAAGAAAAACCTGCAATTTCGCGGGTTTCGTTGGTAATGCGCCATCTTATTTTTGGCAAACTATCGGTAATTACAAAATCGGTAGCAAGTACATTTTTGTGGCTTTGGCTGGTTTGAGTTACTAAATCGCTTATCACAATATTTGTAAATGCACAAGTTGAAACAAAACCTGTTGCCAAAGTTTGGCTAGGCATAGGTTGATATAATGCTTTTTGAGGATTAAAAGTTAGCGAAAACTGGGAGGTAACAAACTGTGGGTTTTTGCTTTTATAGTCATCTACATAATTTTTATAATAGGCTTCATCGCTATTTCCATACAAAACATTTAAAATTTTGTACATATTTTGTTTGCGTTCAAATTCTATTTTGCCACTTTCTATTGGTTTTACAGTTTGCGCTGTGGCTGATTTTGCTACCACAATCCACACTACAAAAAATAGTAAATTAATAATTTTAAAGCAAAAAGTTAACGTTTTCATTATTTATTACCTCCTCGTACTTTTTTAAAACTGTTAAAATTGTAACTGGCATTTAGCATTACGTAACGTTTTATAGTAGTAAAACTATTTTGTGTTACAGCATTGTTGTTGGTGCTTCTGCTAAATCCTACATTTTGATTTAAAATATCGTTTACACTAATTTTGAAAGATAAACTTTCGCTTTTATTAACCGTACGCCCAATAGATGCGTTAATTAAATACCTGATAAAATTTTGGTTGAAAGTTTGAGTTTTTCCTTGCCAAAGGTAATTTCCTTCTGAATTTAATTGAAATTTTTTAGGTAGAAATACTTCTATATAGTGGTTAAGGGTAAAACCCCACGAATTATTATTACTAAGCGGTTGTAAACTGCTTGTGTTTTGATTATAGACCGTACCTACTTGAAAATTATACACATAGGCCTTACTTTTTTGTTTGGTAAAACTTAACTTAAAATTATAATTGCTTGAGTTTGCTGTGTTATTTTCACCATTTGCAACACTTTGAAATGTATTGCTATTAAAATCCCCGTTAAAGCCTACATAGTGTCAGAACGGAAACCCCTAAATTTTTCTAGAAAACCCAAAAATCTGAAATTTCCACAAACGTTTAGCTTTAGTTCCAGTCATAAAATTTAC
>JAYULE010000084.1:0-3753 GCA_043763845.1 Sphingobacteriales bacterium | reverse complement strand
CCTTAACTGCATAAATAGATGATATTGTGGAAACCAAATTTCCCTTACTATCTTTTTCTAAGTTTTTAGCAACTTTTAAAGCAGCATCAATATCTAATGCGGCTAAACCATTTAAACCCGCACTTTGTATAGCATACGATTGCGAGTTTAAAGCATCGTTAAATAACGGCAATAAAGCGTCATCTTTAAGACCTGCTAAAACTTCCAATGCGGCAGCTTTAACTTTAGTTTTAGGGTCGGTTTTTGCTATGTTTATTAAAATAGGAATAGTAGCAATTTTAAGTTCGGTATTATCCATATTTAGAGCATTTATGGCAGCTATTCTTATCTGGTCAAATTTATCGGCCATTGCCATAATTAATATTTTTTGGGCGGTAGCATTGCCCAATTTTGGCGTTGCTGCATTTAAGGCTTCTAACCTATCTAAATATTGTGGTGCATTGGTATATTGGTAAGCATATTCCTCTAAAGTTTTATCGTCGGTTTTAGTTAGCAATAAAACTTTTTCGGCATCTACATTCACTAAATCGGGTTTTTCGGTTGTAATAAATAACAAAGAATCCGATTTAGAAGTCATAAAATAATCTCGAGTTTGTTTTTTTCCGGCTACGTAAACATCAATTTTAATAGGCAGTTTAAAAGCTTCTTGTTCTTGTGTTTGGGTTAAGTAAACAATTTGAGTTTTAGTGGCTTCGTTCCATTTATAAGTTATTTTTAACTCGGGGTGGCCAGCATTGTAATACCATTGGTTAAAAAACCAATTTAAATCTTTACCGCTTGCTTTTTCGAAAGCTAAACGTAACTGGTGCGCTTCGCCATTGCCTAATGCATTTTGGGTTAAGTAAATGTTTAGGCCTTTATAAAATACTGCATTGCCCAAGTAATGGCGCAACATATTTAAAATACAACCGCCTTTTTGGTACGTTACTACATCAAAAACATCCTCTTTATCGGCATAGTAAAAGCGTATTAAATTTTTTGTTTTTGCATCGGGGTTGCGCATATAGGCTTGCATATCATCGTAAATGTGTGCATCGCCTGCGTCGTTACCATACTTATACTCTAACCAAAGGGTTTCGCTTAAATCGGCAAACGATTCGTTAACCGATAGGTTACTCCAGCTTTCGGCCGTTACATAATCGCCAAACCATTGGTGAAAAAGTTCGTGTGCTATAACATCTTCGCCAGCGCTACCATCAAGTAATTCTCGTTTGGTTTGGTGCACAAAATCTCCGTGAAGGGTAGCTGTTGTGTTTTCCATTGCGCCACTTACGTAATCGCGTACTGCAATTTGAGCGTATTTATTCCATGGATAATCTAAACCTAAAATTCCGGAGAAAAAGCTTATCATTTCAGGTGTTAAGCCAAAAATATCTTTAGCATAAGGGGCATAAGTGGGTTCTAAATAATAATCAACTGGTATATTTTTCCATTTATCGCTGTAAACTTTAAAATTACCAACTGCCATCATAAATAAATATGGGGCATGTGGTTTATCCATTTTCCAAGTATCGGTACGGGTACCATCGTTGTTTTTCTTTTGCGAAATTAATGCACCGTTAGATAGTGAAACGTATTTTGAAGGAACCGTCATACTAATTTCTTGGGTAGTTTTTTGGTTAGGTTTATCAATAGTTGGAAACCAAACCGATGATGCTTCGGTTTCGCCCTGCGTCCAAATTTGTACAGGTTTGCCTTTTTCGGTGCTATCGGGATTTATAAAATATAAACCTTTTGCGTTGGTAATAGCCGCACTTCCTTTAGTTTTTAACTCGTTAGGTTTAGCAGTATAGCTGATATAAATAGTATAATTTTGATTGCTATTGTAAGATTTATCTAAATTAATTTTTAGTAATAAACTATCGTAACTGTATTTTAAAGGAATGTTTTTGCCTGCATTAACCACGGCAACGGTTTTAATATCCATCCCTTTTGCATCTAAAGTTAGGGAGTCGGTTGGGTAAATATGTGGCTTTAAAGTTACCCAAGCTTTTCCATAAATGTATTGTTTTTTATAATCAAACTTAACATCTAACTTGGTATGTACTAAGTTATTTATTTTAGTTACTGTAGCTCGGTAAATTTTTAGTGCGGGATTGGTCTCTGTTTTTTGCTGTGCAAAAGTTTGTGCAATAAAAAAAATGTTGATTAATACGATGTAGGTAATATTTTTTAGCAGTTTCATTGTATTTTTTGTTAGTATGGTAACAAATAACAAAATTAAAGTGGAAAATGCAAAATCAAAATATAATTATTTCTAAATTTTATCGCTTAAAAAATTAGAAAACCACCATCCCGAATTTTTTATTGTACGCACTTGTGTTTCAAAATCAACGTGAATTAAACCAAACCTTGGGTGGTAACCTTCGGCCCATTCAAAGTTATCGGTTAAAGTCCATACAAAATAACCATCTATTTTTAAACCATCTCGTTTGGCTCTTAATATTTCACTAATATGGCTTTCAAAGTAATTAATACGCTGTAAATCATTTACTTTACCTTCAATAACTTCATCAGCAAATGCGGCACCATTTTCCGTTACTAATAGTTTTTTTATTTGGCTATATGCCGAGAACTTTTCAATCATTTTGTAAATAGCTTCGGGATAAACTTCCCAACGCATTGCAGTTATGGGTACTTTCCGTTTTTGTGCGGTAACTAAACTAGCTTTAATATAAGGCGTTAGCCAACTATTTTTTACAATTTCGCGTGTATAATTTTGTATACCAATAAAATCAAAGTCGAACACCATTTTTTCTTCATCGCCAAGTAGCATATATTTTTTGATATTTTTTAAAATTGGTAATTCAATATCGGGGTAACCCAAACCCAACAATGGTTCTATAAAAAGACGGTTTAATAAAGCATCTACTCTTAATGATGCTTTGTTATCTCTATCTAAGTTTCTACACGGTTGAATGTATGAACAAGAGAATGTTGTACCAATTTCGGCTTCGGGAGGGAGTAGTTGTTTTAAAATTCTTCCTCCCTCGGCTATTGCTAAAGTTGTGTGGTGTATGGCAGGTAAAAAGTTATTCATGCCTCGCCTACCAGGTGCGTGTATACCTAAAAAATAACCAGCACCGGTAAAAACAACTGGCTCGTTCATAACCATCCAATATTTTACACGGTTACCAAAACGGTTGGCGCAAAGGGTTACAAAGTTTGCAAACCAATTTACTACTTCACGGTTTGTCCAACCGCCTTTTTTCTCTAATTCGTGGGGTAAATCCCAATGGTATAATGTAAGCCAAGGTTCAATACCCTGAGCTAAGCAAAAATCAATTAATTGGTTATAATAGTTTATTCCTGCTTCATTTACTTCACCAATGCCGTTGGGTAATACCCGCGACCATGAAATAGAAAACCTAAAATTGGGTATGTTTAATTGCTTTAAAAGGAGTATATCTTTTTGGTATTGATTGTAAAAATCGCAAGCAATATTGCCATGGTGGTTATCAATAATTTTACCTTTTTGGTTTGTAAATACATCCCAAATAGATTGACCTTTACCATCGCAACTGTGTGCCCCTTCAATCTGGTAGGCTGCAACAGAAACGCCCCATTTAAAATCGGGTGGAAATAGGTTCTTATTAAAATCTTTAATTTGCTTATTATAAGCCATATTTTGCAATTAAATAATTGGTTGCAAATTAACCGCTTTAATGCTATTACTAAAGAAATAAATAAAAACTAATTAAAATTAGTGGGTAAATAAGGATTTGAGGCTATTTAAAAACAATCGCTCTTGCA
>JAYULE010000083.1:0-3770 GCA_043763845.1 Sphingobacteriales bacterium | reverse complement strand
CTACCGAAATTGATACCTGCAACGCAACAATTAAAGGCTTTGTAGCTACAATTTCAACTATTAAAATACCTAATAAAGATCGTGAATACGGAGTGATTTTCGAGGGATATATAAACGTAAACGAAGACGCCCTCTTCGAGTTCGGGTTAAATAGCGATGATGGTAGTAAATTATATATTGATGATGATTTGCTGATAGACAACGATTTAAAACACGCTAGGTTTCAACTATCGGCAGGGGCTAACTTAAAAAAAGGTTTGCATAAAATTAAAGTAGCTTATTTTGATGTAGGCCCAGGCAGTATTTTACAACTATTTATAAAAGGTACTGATGGTAAAAAAATAGAAATACCAGGCGTAATGCTTTTTCATTAAATTTATCCTTTAAAATAGAGATAGGTTTTGAGTATTTAAGTTATTAAACTCACAATGTATGGATAAAAGCAAATTTGTCTCGTATTATTGGATATTTCACACTGTTTTTATTACGTGTTTCTGTTTATGGTATTTCGTTACCGATGCTTATTTTGGTTATGAAATTGGCGATCAACTAATAATATTGATTTATATTATTTTTGCTATTTTATTTTGGGGATACTAATTTTTAGCAAGCGACTACCCGAATTTTTGATATACATTTTCATTCCAATTACTATTTTTTTTGATACACTAATGTTTTATTTGATTTTGAAATTATTATTCCCCCAATACCACAATAAACATTTTTTACTATTCTTAAATTACCAGACAAATTCAAATATCACATAGAATATGCAAAGAAGAAAATTTATAAAAGACACATTAACAGGGTTGCCATTACTGTTTTTAACACCAACACTTTTGGCAAGTTGTGGTAAAGACGATGAAAACATAAATTTAAACGGAAAAACCATTGTAGTTATTGGTGCCGGAATTTCAGGACTTGCGGCTACCAAAACATTAAAAGAAAAGGGTTTTAATGTTATAGTTTTAGAGGCACAAGAAAAAGTAGGGGGGCGAATGCGAACAGACAGAAGTTTAGGAGTAGCTTTTGACGAGGGTGCAAGTTGGATACATGGACCAAATGGAAACCCTATTACAAGTTTGGCTGCTCAATCTGGGGCCAAAACGTTTTTAACTGCCGATGATAGTATTGAAGTATTTGACACAAACGGTATAGCCTATTCCAACGGCATCTTAACTAGTTCTGAAAATCAATTTAATAATGCTTTAAACGCAGTTAGAACTGCAGGAACACAAACACAAAGTTTTCAAACAGTATTCAACTCACTTTACCCAACGCAAGCCAATGACCGACTTTGGAAATATATGCTTTCTGCCTTTTTAGAGTTTAACACAGGTGGTGACATTTCAAAACTTTCATCAATATTCTTTGATGATGATGAAGAGTATACTGGAAAAGATGTAATTATTACAAATGGGTATGATAAAGTAACTGACTTTTTAGCACAAGGTTTAGATATAAGGCTAAACACAAGAGTTACAGCAATCAATTACTCAAATGCAAAAGTAAACGTTAACGCCAATGGAAATAATATAGAAGCCGATTATGTTATTGTTTCAGTTCCATTAGGAGTTTTGAAAAATAATGCAATTACTTTTATACCAGCTTTGCCAACCAATAAAATTAATGCAATTACCAGCACTAATATGGGAAATGTAAACAAATTTTTGTTGATTTGGAGTACACCTTTTTGGGACACCAGTTTACAATATATTGGTTTCACACCTGAAACCAAAGGCAAGTTTAATTATTTTCTAAATATCAAGAATTTTACACCTTCAAATGGTTTATTAACTTTTGCTTTTGGCGATTATGCTACCATTACAGAAAGTATGACCGACAATCAAATTATCAACGAGATAATGTTGAATTTAAAAAATATTTATGGCAACAATATTCCAAATCCTACCAACTTTTTAAGAACTAAATGGGGGCAGAATATAAATTCTTATGGTGCTTATTCCTACCCAACAAATGGCTCTTCATCTGCCGATTTTAACTCACTTGCAAATGAGTTAAATAACAAAGTTTTCTTTGCTGGTGAACATACAGAACGAGAATATCGTGGGACAGTTCACGGCGCATATTTAAGTGGAATTAGAGAAGCCAATAAAATAATAAATTTATAAAGCAAAAAAAATGCATGTAAATAGGGTTTTGCAAAAAAGCGGGTTCTTTGATAATTTAAACATTCGGAATTTTAATAAACATTTGTATTAAACTTAATATTTTGCTTCAAATTCTACTTCTTTTAGATTCACAAAACCTAAAGGGCTTTTCGCATCTAGTATATAAAAACACGCTTCATAAATATAACTTGCTTGTCAAATAATATTTGATATTTCACACTACTTGAAATGCGTGTTTCTTTTAAAAGCATTTCGTTACGGATTCTTTTTTTGTCCATAAATTTGCCGATAAATTAATAATATTAAACTATTTCATTTTTTGCTATTTTACTATTTAAAAATTTTCACATTATTTTTCTAACACTGCATTTAAAGTTATGGGTACATTTAAAATTTTAGAGATTAGGCAATTAATTTTAGCATCATTTGCGATGGTTTGGAAATCAGAATCGCTAAGGTTTTCTACTTTAGCCTTTAAATCTAAATATACCCCATTTATTTTGAGTGTAGCCATATTAACATCTACAATTGCTTGGGTTTCTAACATTTGTGCTTCAAAACCTTTTTGAGTAAGTTGGGCACTAATAGCCATTGTAAAACACCCTGCATGTGCTGCTGCAAGTAATTCTTCGGGGTTTGTACCTATGCCATCCTCAAATCTTGTTTTAAAAGAATAAGGCGTATTATTTAATACGGTACTTTGCGATGTAATTGTACCGTTACCATTTTTTAAATCGCCCGTCCATTGGGCTGTAGCTGTTCTTTTCATAACGTTTTTATTTATAATTTTAGCTTTTTAACAACTAATATGATGCCATGTTTTGTTGCGGAAATTGTTAAGTCGTAAGTAAAATTTATTTAAAATAAAAAAACCCTAATGCATATTATACATTAGGGATTTAATATTATTTAAACTTAACTTAAGCTAAAACGCCTTCTGCTAGTAAAATAATTTTATTGTTTATAACTTCAACTACACCACCTAAAATAGTAAAAAACTGTTCGTTTTTTAGGTTGCGTACGGTCACTTTACCATCATCTAAAGTAGAAATAATAGGAGCGTGGTTGTTTAAAATCTCAAACGAACCTTGTTTGCCAGGTACGGTAACTGAGGTAACTTCGCCTTCAAATATTTTTTTATCTGGGGTTAAAATTTCTAATATCATTAAAAAAATATTATTGTGCGTTTGCTTCTTCTAAAATTTTCTTTCCTTTTTCAATTGCTTCTTCAATATTACCTACCAAGTTAAAAGCCGATTCCGGATACTCGTCAACTTCGCCATCCATAATCATATTAAACCCTTTAATAGTATCTTTAATATCAACTAAAACACCTTTTAAACCCGTAAACTGCTCTGCTACGTGGAAAGGTTGCGATAAGAAACGTTGTACCCTACGGGCTCTTGATACAGTTAACTTATCTTCTTCTGATAACTCATCCATACCTAAAATGGCAATAATATCTTGTAATTCTTTGTAGCGTTGTAAAATTTCTTTTACGTTTTGTGCACAAGTATAATGTTCGTCGCCAACTACGGCAGGAGAAAGAATACGTGAGGTAGAGTCTAACGGATCTACCGCTGGGTAAATACCCAACTCGGCAATTTTACGAGAAAGTACAGTAGTAGCATCTAAGTG
>JAYULE010000082.1:0-3780 GCA_043763845.1 Sphingobacteriales bacterium | reverse complement strand
TCTACTTTTATACTTTAAAAAAGTGAGTTAAAATTTTGATAATCAATTAATTAAATGTATATTTAGGCATAATATGTACGAAGATAGTAATTGACAATGGCTCAAGCACTATCCGATAAAAAAAATTTTGCCAAAAAATCATATCTCATTGATAATGACAGCATTAATTTAAACACTTACGTTGAAACTTATGACAATCGTTTTGTTGTACATCGACGGAATAGCCAAAAAATGGCTCTTTCCTACATTTCTAATCTATTAAGGTGCGAAAAAAATCATACCAATATGGAACGGATGGTTGAACACGATATTGATACTGAAATAGAGTATCACCAGTATTATCATTTTTTGAGCGAATCAAAATGGGATTATCACTCTGTTAATGAATGCACAATGCTTCAAACGAGTGAAATAATGGAGCAAATTAAACTTCAAAACAATACACCAACAGGCTTAATTATTGATGAAAGTGCAACTTTGAAAAAAGGAAGCGAGTCAGTTGGAGTAGCTCGTCAGTATGCAGGAGTGGCTGGAAAGGTAGATAATTGCCAAGTAGCCGTTTATTGTTCGCTAACAAATAATGAAAATGCTACATTAATTGATACCGCATTGTTTTTACCACAAAAGTGGATAGATGATAAAAATAGATGCGATAAAGCACACATACCCGAAGCTAAATTGGTGTTCAAAACCAAGCCCCAACTGGCCTTGGAAATGATAAAAAGACAAGTAGCTTTAGGCGTAAAATTTGATTGGATTGGTGGCGATGGTTTATATGGACATAACTCGGAGCTAACCCGAGGTTTAGATAAGGAAGGTCTTTTTTATGTGTTAGATATCCATAAAGACGAGACTGTTTTTTTGGAAGAGCCCGCTTTTTTGATACCCGAAAGAAGTAAAAAAAAGGGAAGAGCACCTACTAAAATTATACCTAATGTTGAGGCAATTCGTGTAGATAAATATTGTAAAAACCTAAAAGATATTGATTTTAAATTGGTTACGGTTAGAAAAACGGCTAAAGGATGGAAGCACTTGCAAGTACATACCGTTGCTGTTTGGCATTGGGATGGGGTTGAAGAAAAAGCCCAAACTAGAACTTTAATTATTACAAAAACAACAGACAATAATCCACAAATAAAATATAGTTTTAGTAATGGCAAAGTTGATGAATACACAGAAGAAAAATACGCCCACTTTCAATCTAGTAGATATTGGGTAGAGCGTTGTTTTGATGATGCGAAAAATGAAACAGGATTATCGGGCTATCAAGTTAGAGGTTGGCTAGCTTGGCACCATCACCAAGCATTAGTTATGATGGCTAGCCTATACTTGATGAAAATTAAATTAGCCGAAAAGCCAAATTATGAACTTATGAGCGTTAGAGACGCAAGAATCATGATAATTGCACATATTTATGCCGACCAAGAAACAATTACTTTGTTGCATAACCAAATGATTAAGAGGCACAAATCTCGCAAAAAAGATATTGATAGATATTATAAAAATGAAGATTCTTAAAGTATAAAAGTAGAACTAATATAATTAATAAATTGGGATCAGTTTTTTATTTTAGTTTCTACAAAATATTTATTGGCATACTTTTCCCAACAAAAGCTAAGCCATCCCAAATCGCAGACCTTTATAATTGATATGAAAATTAATTCCATTCGCTAATTTATAAGGATGAACCAGAAAGATACATCACAAAAAAAGGGTATCAAACCATTAAGTTTGATACCCTTTAAAATATTATAAAAATTATTAGTTGATTACAACTTTATTTCTTGAAGTTGATTTTTGACCATTAACTTCTAAAATATAAACTCCTTTGTTTAATGAAGTTGTATTTAAAGTAATTTTTGAAGCTGAGCCCGAGTTAGCTTTAAAAGAAACTCTTTTACCTGATAAATCAAATAATGAAACTGAATTTATAGCTTGTTTACCTGCAACAACGTTTAATTCGCCGCCAGTTACAGGGTTAGGGTAAAATATTGAAGCATCGCTTTCTAAACCTGCAACAAATTCAGGGCCAAATTTTTCTACACCGCCGTTGTTATCGGTAGATACTAATTTGTAATAATTATCGCCAGCCAAAGGGTTAGTATCTGTAAAAGATGTTGCTTTAACTGATAAAGAACCGCTAATGTTTACCCAATCACCTGATGCATCTTTTCTTTCAACAGCTAAAGAAGCAACATTTACTTGAGATTCGCTAGTCCATGAAATTAAGTTACCATTTGCAACAGATGTTGCCTTAAGCTTAACATTAGTTAAAGGAAGTGCACCTTCTTTTTTTACGTTTGCATACACATCAGAAAATTGTACCGCATTAAAAGAACCAAAAGATGTAATTTCGGGTGGTGTGGCTAAACCAGCAGCCGATGCTAACCTTATGCTATTTACACCACCTGGAGCCTCTTTAAAAAAACCAGTAACTTGGAAAGTTGGATCAGTTAATGTTGGTTCGGTAGCACCAGCATAATCTGCCCAATAATCAACTTTCATAGCCTCGCCACCCAACATTGTAATTTTTCCCAAATAAAAATGAGAGTCGGTTACAATTGTTTCACCAGACATATTTGCCCTGTCGTCAGGATTGAAAGTTGCATCAGGCCAAGCACAGCAAAATCCCATTTGATCAAAATCTTGTTTACCTAAATAAACTGTTTCTTGTCTAAAATCAAGTAATGAAAAACCAGCAAATTGTGAACCTGCAGATGATTGTTTAAAGTAAAAGCTAAACCAATAAATTTTACCATTAATGTTGGGTTGTTGTGCAAAAGCTCTGGCTGGTAGGTCGCCTACTCTAAAATCAGGTCCCCTTAAAACAGTAAGGGTTTTGCCTCTGGTGTTTCCAGGTAAAGTACCTGTTTTTACATTGTGATTTTCTAAACTTGAAGTACCTGAGTTATCCCTCCAAAACCAAGGACCAGCCCAACCATTACCGCCGTTCTTAGGAACTAAGGCTCCATCGGGATATTCAAAAAATTCGCTAGCATAAATCTGCGCTTTAACATTACTTGCAGTTAATGCAAGCAAAAACAACCCAAAGGTTATTTTAAGTAAATTTGTTTTCATTTTTTTTAGTTTTTAGTAATAAGTTATTTTATAATTGGTATTAGTTTACAATAATACAAATTCTAGTTTAAAATTAAATTTTTTTTATTTTTTTTTTAATACTTTATTGTGCTAAAAATCATTTAAATAATTATGCTTTTATTTTTGTACAAATTTTTTAGTTGATTTTAAATTCATTGAAAAATTAATTATAAAAAATGTAAATTATTGCTAATTTTTTAAATAAAATCATTTATTAATAATTGGTTAAGGCAACAACTGTAAACTCAAATGTTTATTAAAATAATTATCTAAAGTTTCGGAGCAATGTGAATCAAATTTAAATTTTTTAAATGTCTCTTTTCAATATCAAGCATTTAATTTGCATTCATAATCTTGACTAATATTTTAAATCACTAAAATTTTGAGATCAAATTAGTGTATATGTGGCTATCATTTTCCTGTAGCTAAAAAACAGCTTATGTCTTCGCTTTTACTTATTTGCCACAAATTCACAAATATTGATGGCGAAAAGTTTCGAAAAGTTTACTTTAATATAGTTTAGGCCTTATACCAAAATTATATTGGCACCAAAACTTAAGTTAATAATAACCTGAGTTCGATTGTTAATACTAGTATAATTTACTGTTTATCAATATTTTAAGCTTTTTTTGCGTTAACGATGACAGCGGCCCGCCTGCCGGCCGGCAGGCATCCTTTTTT
>JAYULE010000081.1:0-14028 GCA_043763845.1 Sphingobacteriales bacterium | reverse complement strand
AACGAATTTGCAGCATTCATAAAAATAAAAGGTGCGCCGGTTTCGGCCAAAGGGTAATTGTAACCACCTGGTGCTTTGCCTTTACGGCTTTCAACATCAAAAAAGTTATTATCCTTCATCGCCTGTAAAAGGTCGCCATAAAAACTCCCCAAACGGCTAAAGCAAATAATAGATTTATCAATCAAATCTTGCCCACCATCAAAAGGTTTTAAAGCTTCTTTGCCACTGGTATCAACATCCATATCCCAAGGTTTTAGGCTGGGTAAATTTAGGGCGGTTTTGCGTTCATCGGCTTGTTGAGCCAATAATGGCACAATTACTTTTTGTATGGCATCGTGAAAATCGAAACAATCTTGCGGCGTATAATCAAACCTACCTAAAGCGGCAAACATATAATCTCTAAAATTAGCAAAACCAGCATTTACGGCAACTTGGTGTCGCAATACTTTTAAATCGTTAAACAAAATATTTAAAGTTTCGGCATCTTGCAACCTTCTTAAAGTAATAGTTTCCCAAGCTTGCTTGCGGGTGTTACGGTCCAGGTTTTTAAGGAAATTTGCCGCTTGTTCTAAGGTATATTCTTCTCCATTTATATTTACAGCCATACTTCCAGTAATACCTTGGTATTTTTGTTGCTCAACTTGTATTTGAGTTTGTAGTGGGATGTTTTCGTCTCTAAAAAGTTCTAATGCTTTTTTGATGCCACGGGTATAAATAAAATATTTTTCGGTATCTAAATCATCTGCGAAAGCACAAGCCACAAATTTTTGATTGAGTTGGTTGTTTAAAGGCGCAATTTTAGGCTCTATTTCGGTAGCAAAATATTGGAAAGCTTTTACCAAATCATCGTTGGTAGTATCGCAAGTCATTTTTATGTATCGCCAAGCAAAATCTTCTTCCAAAGCAGCTTCCAACTCGCTGCGGTTTTTTAGCCATTTTTCTAATTCGCTTACCGAATTTATTTCGGTATTAATCAACTGGTTAAAAATTGGTTCTAAGGTTTCCCAATCAATAATTAAGGTTTGGGGTAAAAAATTTCTTTTTTTGGTGTTTATAATCATAACGATCTATAATAAATATCTAATAAAAAACAGGTGGCAAAAGCAACCGAAGCAATGCCGTTGGTGGTCATAAATTCAAAATTAATTTTGCTAAGATCGTTTAGTTTTACCAGCTGGTGCTGATAAATTAGCATCCCAATAAAAATAGTTAAACCCACATAATATGGCCAAGTTAAGGGAGTAAAAAACAAAGGTGCTATTACAAAAATAGCTGCAAAAATGTGCAGTATATTGCTTACTATTAATGCTTTATGTGTGCCTAAATAAGATGGGATGGAGTGTAGTTTTTCTTGCTTATCAAAGGCTTCGTCTTGTAGGGCATAAATAATATCGAAACCGCTAACCCAGCATAAAACCGCTAACGAAAACAAAATGGGTAACAATGCAAATGCCCCAGTTACCACCAAATATGCGCCAATTGGCGCAAGTGATAGGCCCAAACCCAAAACCAAATGGCACAAAGCGGTAAAACGTTTGGTAAAACTGTAACCTAAAACAAGTAGCAAAGCTACTGGCGAAAGGTAAAAACAAAGTGGATTTATAAACCAAGTTGCTGTTAAAAAAAACGCACAATTTAGCAACGTAAATACCAAGGCATTTTTGGCAGAAATACGCCCAGCTGGAATATCTCGTATTTTAGTACGAGGATTTTTTGCGTCTATTTCACGGTCTAAATAACGGTTAAAAGCCATTGCGGCGTTGCGGGCAAAAACCATACACAGCAACATTAAGCCTAATTTAAACCAACTAAATGTATTTTGCGTTGTGTTTACGGCTAAAAAAAAACCAATAAACGCAAAGGGCATTGCAAAAATGGTGTGCGAAAAAGTTACGAGTGATAAATATTTTTTCATTAATCAGTTTCGGGCAATTCGTCTTCAATTTTTAGGGCGTATTCGGGTATTACAAACCGCGAGTTTATATCGGTTATCATTGCTAAAATAGCATCTTTCCCTAAATATTTTTCGGCCGAAGTTAAAATAGGTTCTGGCAGTTCGTCAAAAAATTCTAATAAAGCTTTTTTAAACAAGCCTATATTTTGTTGCGATTTTAGATTTGATTGTTTATCGGCTTTGGTAAACAGTAAAATAAAGGGAATGCTGCGTTCGCCCAGCCAGCAACAAAATTCAATATCTATTTTTTGGGGTTCTAACCTACTATCAATCAATACAAAAACGCATTGTAAGCTTTCTCTTTTTTCTAGGTAATTGCTGATAAATTTCGCCCATTCAGCTCGGTTACTTTTGCTGCTTTTTGCATAGCCATAACCTGGTAAATCTACCACGTACCAAGTTTTATTAATTAAAAAATGATTTATCAATTGAGTTTTTCCTGGCTTTTGCGATGTTTTTGCTAAACCTTTAGCACCCAAAACCATATTTATTAACGATGATTTACCCACGTTAGAGCGACCGATAAAAGCATATTCGGGTAGCTCGGGCAGAGGTAGCTTACTTATTTTGGTGTTACTAACGGTAAACTCGGCCGATTTTATAATCATTCCGCAAAGGTAATATTTATTGGGAAAGGTTGGTGGGAGATTTTTAGGTGGGGAAAGGCTAAAATATTGAATTTTATTTAACCTAACTTGTATTTTTTATAGCACAAAGTTCTCACTTACAGCTTTTTAATGCCGATTTATTTTTTATTAGGGTAACACAAACTTTTTTAAGCTAAAAGGTTTTAGTTTATAATTTGTGGCTTGGTATATTACCAAAATTTGTGCATTAGGTTCCCTACATTTTTTTAGTATAATTACTTGATTTTTATCCTTTACAAAAGATGTTGTTACTACTTTTTGCGTATTCATTATTTTAACTATATTGATCTAGCTGTGGTTTATACCTGCTTTTTTTAGTTTATACTTTAAGGTATTTACAAGTATATAGGCTACAATACCTAGCTGTATGTATGCTTTTGTACGTTCGTCTTTTTGGTGGAAAACGGGGCGAATGTTAAGGTCGGTTTTAGCACTTTAAACGTTGTTTCAATATCGGTAAGGGTATTATAAATATCTCACAGTATTTTTTCAATACTTTCTTTTAGCGAAGTTTGTATAAAATATACGCCATCGGTTTGTTTGGCATCTATTATAATGTGGCTTGTATTTTTCTAGTAAAATTTACCACCAGTGCCCTAGGCATAAAACGAACACTATTTGCCAAAATATTATTAATAAAACCATGAATAGCAATGGTTTGCCCTTTCATCATTGCCTTGTACCCATATTGGGCAACTTCTTTTGAAGTTGGCAATTTTTTTCCTTTAAACAAAGAGCTATCATGCATAGCAGCAGTGTTTTGAAAACCACTTTGGGTTGGTCCCGGGCAAAGTGCGGTTACAGTTACACCTTTATCGCTCACTTCATTATCAATTGCTTCCGAAAAATTTAAAACGTAAGCCTTTGTAGCAAAATAAACTGCCATTGTTGGGCCAGATTGAAAAGCCGCTGTTGAAGCTAAATTCATCACTTTACCACTTCCTCGTTTAACCATATCTTGTAAATACAATTTTGTAAACTGGGTTAAAGTAGTGATGTTTAAATTAATCATTTGTAATTCTTTGTCCCAATTTGTTTCTACAAACATCCCAAAATCGCCAAATCCAGCATTATTTATCAAATAATCAATTTCAATTTTTTGCACCTTAGTTTCATCGTAGACTTCTTGTGCTGCATTACCTTTCGAAAGGTCTTTACCAATTGTGTACACTTTTATTTTGTACTTGTTTTCTAATTCTTGTTTTAAATCGTTTAACTTGGTAATGCTTCGAGCAACCAAAACCAAATCTCCACCTTTCGATGCATGAATTTTTGCTAATTCTAGTCCAATACCGTTAGAAGCTCCTGTAATTAATGCTGTTGCCATTGTATTTTTTTTTATTTAATTGTTAGCTAAATAAACCCAAAAATTGTTCCAATTAATAACTAAATAATTCCGTGAAGCACCCCTCCTATTTGGCCTAACTTATCCACTTTTTTCTCAGTGGCGGAATCTTTAATTAGCGGAGGTGCGTGGTGTGGTTTTATGCGGGCATCAATAATTAACGGGCCAGTACAACCCCAATGTTTATTTTCGGTAAAACTATTTATGCCGTATATATCGTGAGATGGGTTGCTGCGTGTAAACGTTACCCATACAAAATTATTTGCGGTTTGGGCGGTAAAGCCTGCATCATCGCACAAAATCAGCATGGCTAAACCCTCTAAATTTTTATCTTTTAAATAAGTATTAAGTATGTTTAATTCATTAGTTATTTGATTTTTATCCGTATATTTTGGCGCATCAACGGCAAAAATACCTGGCATAACCATTTTGTAATTATTAAAGGGTGCGGGTAAATCAAAATAACTAGGCAATTGGGTCCATAACTCTCTTTTTTTATCGCCGGCAACGGTAAATGCCACTTTAGAACCTGAATTTAAATCTGTTCCGCTATAATCGAGCGTATCAATGGTAGTTTTGGTGTAAAAATGCAAGTCGCGGCTAAAATCTATTCGCTCAAAAACATGAGTTAAAAAATGTGGGATGTTGTAAATATCTAAATCTGATTTATCTTCTTTAGCGCATATAAACAAGTACTTAGCCAAGCTTAGCTGGCTTTTTCCTAAAATATGGTTGGCTAAAGTTAAAATTTCTTGTGGTTTGCGTTCTTTAATGTAGGGTGTGTAACGTTCGCTACCTAAGGCAAAAAGTAAAGGGTGCACCCCGGCAGCATCAACGGCATTTACAGCGTGTAAACCGGGTATTTCTTTAGGAATTGCTGCACCTGTAATATCGTGAATTAAGGCCCCAAAGCTGGTATCTTCTTGCGGCGGACGGCCAACCACAGTAAAACTCCAAATTGGATTTTTTTTGTGGTAAACATTATGCACTTTCATTAAAGGAAACAAATGCTGCAAACTGTAATACCCCAAATGATCGCCAAAAGGACCTTCCATTTTATTTTGATGCGGTTGTACGGTTCCAGTAATTACAAAATCGGCATCAGCCGAAATACAAAAACCTTCTTTATCGTAAAAATACCTAAACCGTCGGTTATTTAAGGCCCCTGCAAATGTCATTTCAGATAAACCCTCGGGCAGTGGCATAACGGCAGCCAAAGGGTGCGAAGGTGGGCCGCCTACAAAAATACTTACTTTTAAAGCCTGACCTTTTGCATTGGCTTTGGTTTGGTGTACACCAATGCCACGATGAAGTTGGTAATGTAATCCTATTTCCTTATCCGTAATATAATCATTACCTGATAGTTGTATGCGATACATACCCAAGTTGGCGTTCATAATACCAGGTTTATCAATATCTTCGGTGTAAACTTGGGGCATAGTTACAAATGGGCCACCATCCATTGGCCAATTTACAATTGGTGGAATTTCACTTATTTGTGTGCGCCCATAGTTGACTTTTGCAAAACTTTGGGGTATTTTAAATGGCAAAGCCGATAAAGCAGTTAACAATACACCAGCATATTTTAATGGATTTTTTACCGCTTCAAGCGGATTGTTTTTTAAGTTTACCAGTGTTTTTATGTTGGCCAATGTATCCCTGAACATAAATTTGCTACGTTCTAATGTACCAAACAAATTAGATACGGCTGGAAACTTACTGCCTTTTATGTTCTCGAAAAGTAAAGCAGGTCCACTGGCTTCGTAAACTCGTAAATGTATAGCAGCAGCTTCTAAATAAGGGTCAACTTGTTGCTTTATTCTTATTAAATGGCCGTTTTTTTCTAAATCGCTTACGCAGGCCTGCAAACTTATATAGCTCATGGTAATTGATAAAGAGTTTTACAATGGATTTTGTTTGGTTGGGTTGGTTAAAGATTAAAACTTAGATCACATCAAAATCGCTATTGTATTCTATTTAGTTTTAATGTTTTTAATACAGTCTTACCATCATTATAATCAATGATTTCGTACATAATAATCCCAGTATCCGCATTCCAATAAGATTTATCACCATTTTCATGAAGCATAACATACGTATTAAAGGTGCCATACGGAACAGTTATCTGTTTATTTAATTCAATAATTTTAATGTAATAGTCAACCTCGGGACCACAACTATATTGGGGTAATTCTTGATTTAGAGTGGGCGCATTTGGTGCATATAAAAATTCCATTTTAGTTACGCAAGTTAAAATACCAAAGCCGCAATCAAATTTACAGGCTTCGCCAAATAAACCACCTTTTTTAACTATGAGATTTCTACCCATTAAATCCATACCAACATTATTTCCAAAGCTATTTTGTGAAAACCTATTTATTGAGACAGTTAAAGTAAAAGATTCAATTTGAACTTTATTATCCGTATAAATATTGTAAAATAAAGTATTTTGATTTTTTATCCAATTAAATTTTATCTTTTTGTTTTCATCCTTTCTACAAGAAAAAAAAAAACCTATTAACATAAAAAAAACAATTCTATTTTTAAGCTTCATAATATTTTGCTTTACATATTGATCTTTTTAAATATACTCTTTAAAATCATCCAAAGGTTCATCAAAATCTGGTTTCATTTTAAACATACCTTTTACACTACCAAATTGTGGCATAGGTCGGGTTAATTTTGTTTTAGATATATAAGGCAAGTGAGCTAAAAATTGTGCTATTGCTTTTACCACATTTACTAACTTATTTTTAATAATTAAATTAGCCATATTTTTATATGCTGTATTTTAGCAATACAAATTTAACTAAAAAGCCTCAAATTTCTTTGAGGCTTTTAAATTTTTATTTCTTAGCTAGTTCTAAGTGAAATTTCACCAAATCATCTATTGGCGAGCGTATAATTTTCCCCATTTTCATATCGTATTGTTGGGCAACTTCTTCTAAAACATTTCTAAAATTATACGCTACCGAACCTATGCAATTAAAAGAGTAATCTTTGTAGTTTGGGTAATGGCTTACTAAATTATTAAAAAAATCGTTGAATGATGAATATACAATACCTCTCGAATATTCCATATTTACGTTAACATCGTAAACAAATTTGCTAAAGCTTGCACAAAAACGGTTTGGCAAAGGTTTTAGGTAAACACTATCGTAAATATCATCGTGAGTTAGTTTAAAAGTTTCCCAAAAAACCTCACGTACATTTTTTGGCATATAACCACGTAAATAATCGCCTAATAGCTTTTTTCCAATATGGCAACCGCTTCCTTCATCACCTAAAATATAAGCTAAAGAATCAATATTGAAAGAAATATCACTTCCATCGTAAATACAGGTATTCGTTCCCGTACCTAATATTGCGGCAAAACCTTCTTCTTTACCCAAAAGTGCTCGGGCTGCGGCCAACAAATCGTGGCCAACGTTTACTTTTGCGTTTACAAAAAATCTTTTTAAAGCATCACTAACTATACCAGCTTTTTCATCGTTATGTACGCCAGCGCCATAATAATTTACTTCTGTAATTTTGCCCAAAGGCAAATCTACAGGTACACTTTTATGCATTGATAGAAAAATACTATCGCTATCCATAAAAAATGGGTTGTATCCTTCTGTGTTAAAAAGTACTTTTTTACCCGAGTCATCAATCAGGCACCAGTTTGTTTTAGTTGAACCTCCGTCGGCAATTATAATCATGTGTTAATAAATTAATTTAGGTTGCTAAAAGTAGTAAAATCTTGTTATTGTACAAATTACACTAAGTTTTTTTTATTTATTTGATTGTGTAGTCAAACAAGGCATCAATTTCTTATTTATTATGGGTATAATTAAACAATTTGTTAACCTATTGTTTATAAACACATTGTCTTAAGCCTTTTTCTAAAATTTCTCTTTTAAGCTCTTTCCCAATAAAAACTATGCGGGTTTCTCTCACTTCATTTTTTTGCCAAGCATCGCCATCTGTAAAAACTGGTGCACCCTTAACCGATTGTAAAATTAGCTTTCTATCTAAACCTTCGATATTTAAAATGCCTTTAATGCGGTAAAAATAAGCACCTTGTATAAAAAGCATTACGGTAAAATAGTGCCTAATTTTTAGCAAATCTAGGCTTTCGCCTCTGATAAAACCTTGGGTAACAATATTGTGGTGGCTTTGCGGTTTGGTAAAAACAAAGGGTTGGTTTTGGGTAATATTTACACCTAACCTAAATTGGGTTCTCTCTTTTTTATAAGCTTGTAAGTTTAAAAGTGGTTGGGTGTCGGTTTCGGCAAAATCGCAAAATACAATCCCTGCAAAGGGATTAATGGCTTTTATAGTTTCGGAAATTTGATTTTGTAATTCTAAACTGGTTTGCGATATTTTGTTAAACACCAAAAAATCGGAAAAAGCAATTTGTTTTGATGCCTCCTCCTCTACTCCTAAAACGCTCAATACATTTTGGGTATCAACCAAGCATATTACACCATCAAGCTTAAAAATTGTTTGTATGTTGTAATCGGTTAAAAAAACTGCGGCAACGGCAGCTGGATTGGCAATACCAGTGGTTTCTATAATTAAGTGGTCAAAGTCGTAATCGCCAGTTACCAGTTTGTTTAGCAAAGCCGATAAATCTCCGTTTAAAGTACAGCATAAACAACCGTTTGTAAGTTCAAAAATATTTTCGCTGGTGCTAATAACCAATTGGGTATCAATATTTATTTCGCCAAACTCGTTTTCTATTATGGCAAATTTTATGTTTTTATTTTGATTAATAATTTGGTTTAAAAAGGTGGTTTTACCCGCACCTAAAAAGCCTGTTATAATACTTACAGGAATTGTTTTGATAGCCATTTTATTAAATAGTTTTTTAGGGTTTTATTTCTCCCAATTTTAGCAGGGCGTAAAATAAGCCTGTGGTATGTAATGCTTGCGGAATTAAATTGTGAAGCACCATTTGTTTTACTTCATCAACAGAAAAAAGCTCTACCGATATATCTTCAAACTCATCTAAACTTTGTTCCTGCACTTTTTTACCACCGGTTGCTAAATAACAATAACATACATTGTTTGATGTTGCTGGGTTTGGGTAAACGGTAGAAATTAACTCGAATTTATCGAAAGCATAGCCAGTTTCTTCTAACATTTCACGTTCAATAGCTTTTAGTGGTTCTTCATTTTCCTCAATTACCCCACCCGGTATTTCTAACGATGTTATGCCTCCGCTATGGCGATATTGGCGTACCATTATTACTTGGCCATCATGGGTGACGGCCACTGCATTTGCCCAGTTTGAGTATTCTAGCACATAATATTCGTTGGCAATACGCCCATCGGGCAGTTCGCAATTGTCAACTCGTAGGGTTGCCCATGGTTTTTGTATAATGTATTTTGAGGATATGGTTTTCCACTTCATTTTTTTTGGGGTATTATTATAGCTGTATAAGATAATTAACGAATGCAATTTAAATCTTAAAAGTAATTCTCAACAATATTTTTAGTCTTAATTTTAGATTTTATTGATTTTGAGGATTTAAACTTTTATTAAATTCTAACAGTTTATAATTTCACATAAAAAATATTATAAACTGCAAAAACTTTGTAATCTCCCCTAAAAACTATTACTTAAATACCTAAGCACCTGCATAGTTTTTAAACGTTTTGCTTCCAGTTCGTTAATTTTTTCTTGGGTTTCTAAAACTTTCTGTTCGCGAGAATTTATAAGAAATAACGAGCTGTCGCCAAACCTAAACTTAGTTTCTTCGCCTTTTAATAAGACTTTATTATTAGTTTGAGTTTGTTGAAACAAAGCAATTTGATTAGTAAAAGTATAATAATCGTTTAAGTAGTTGCGCCATTTGTTTGCTACTTGGTTTTGTTTATCGTTTAAATCGTATTGCGCATCTAGTATTTTAATTTTGGCTAAGCTGTGAGAAGCCCGCTGCTTGGTAAAAGTTAATGGCATAGAAAACGAAAAACCAAACTTCTGGTTATTGTTAATGTAAGGTGCGTTAAAATTTTGAAAACCATCTCTTCCACCATTTAAAACACCTAAATTAAAATTTAAAGTAGGTTTAATTTCTTCCAATTTCAACCTACGTTCAATATCTAGCTCTTGCAGTTTAAATACATAAGCTTGCACTTCGGGGTTTTGCTGGGCTATAGTATTAGGAGTTACTTGCAATAAATTTGCCGCTGGAATTGCTTGTATGGCCAAAGTATCTGGACTGATATCAAATTTTTCGGGATCTATGGCTACATTATTATCTAACCATAAATAGGCTGTTAATTGATTTTTGGTATTGGTTAGCTGCTGCTGGTATTCGTTTAATTTAAACTGTCTATTTTGAAGCAAAATTAGTGCCTCTAAAGTATCTATTGCGGGTTTATCACCATTTATAAACAATTGCTTAGTACCTTGTAAGCGTATATCTGCAAGCTTAACGGCATCGGTGTAAACCTGCACATTTTTAAACGAATTTAGCCATTCGGTATAGCTTTGTGTGGCTTCTAAAAACAAATTATTTAACACAATTTGCTGTTGGTTACGGGCAAACGATTGGTAAATACGGGCTCTTTGTAAATCGGCCCTTCTTTCATCAATAAACAAACCACGACCAATTGGTAAACTTAAACCCACATAGCTTAATCCATTTTTAGGTAATTTATTTTCGGGATTTATAAAAGCCCCCTCAGTCTCCATATAACTACCCTTTAAATCAATACCGTACCAAAGCGGTAATTTAATTTCGGGAGTAAAATAATTGTAATAGGTTACGCCATCAAAAATTTTACGGTCTTTTTCGGCACTTAATTTTGGGTCGAAACCGCCTAAAGCCAACCTACGGTTTAGCCTAGCTTTATCGTTAAACAAAAAAGCTTGTTTGGCAATAGGGTGGTACTGTTGTATAATGCTTAAATATTCGTCAATTGATAGGGTTCTATCCTGCGAAAGGGCAATAAAATAAACATTACAAAAAAGTATAACGAAGGTTATTTTTTTCATTTTTTAGCTTTTTCGGGCTTACTGTCCTTATTATTTGCGCCATAAAAATCGGGAGGAAAACCATTTAATTGTCGCCACATTTCGTACCAAATTGGCACATTGTTTAGCAAAGCAATGGTTTGGCAACCTGTACCTAATTTTAAGGATGCAGGCCAAGCTTTTGTTTCTAAATCGGGCTTAACCCAAACTTTAAATTTGCCAGTTGCATCAATGTTATTATCGATAGCTGCAATTTTACCTGTAAACAAACCGTACGATGCCTGAGGCCAACCCGAGAAAACAATTGCTGGAAAGCCATCGAACTGTATTTGCACCCGCTCGCCTTTGCTAATTAAAGGTAAATCTATTGGATTTACATAAATTTGTATGGCTTTACTAAAATTTAAGGGTACAATGGCTAATAGTTTTTCGCCATCTTTTACAGTTTCGCCAATACCCGCTTTTATGGTTTGTAGTACTTGGCCGTTTTGTGGAGCAAGAATAAAATAAAAGCCTTTACGCAAGTTATAATTTGAAAGTTGGTTGCGCAATTTTGCCACTTCGCTTTCGCCAGTTGCGGCTTGCGATTGTGCGGTAAACTTGTCGCCAGTGGTTTTAGATATTTTCTCGGTATATTCTTGTGTAGTGGCCGATAAATCTATTTTAATATTCAATAACTCGTTTTTGCCGTTAAAAAACTTGTTTTCTGCTGCTATTTTTTTAGCCAAACTTTCTTGGTAAAGTTGTTGGCGTTGCTCAAATTCGGTAAGCGATTTTAAGCCAGCATCAAACATTTCTTTTTGGCGTTTTAATTGTTCGTTGGCAATTTTAAGTTGGGTTTTGGCAGCAATCATGGCCATACTGTCTGATTGTACTTGCAGCGTATATTGTTTTACTTTGTTGCGTAGTTGCTCCATTTTTAGGCTTAAACTTTGGTTCATTGCCACCAATTGTTTATCGGCTTGGCCTACTTTATCTTTATAAAACTGGGTTGCATCGGCTTTTGCTTTTAATTGTTCGGCGGTACGCTGGGTAAGCTGGGGATCTAAGTAATCGTCTTTAATTTCGGTAATTTGCAAAATTGTATCGCCTTTTTTAACCATATCACCATCTTGTACATACCATTTTACAATTCTACCTGCAATAATGGAGTTTAATTCTTGCTGCCGTTGTTCGGGGTTTAGGGTTGATACTTCTCCTCTGGATTGTATGTTTTGTGTCCAGGGTAAAAAAAGTGTGAGAATTATGCCTATAAAAACAGCTAAAATCCACTTAATTTTTCTGGTATGATGGCTGTCTTGCATCGCTTTTTGAAACGATTTGTAACCATCAAAACCATCGGTACCTGTATTTTCTTTTGAGAACATAAATTTAAACTGTTTTGCCTTTGTTTAGGGTAATGGTTTTATCGCATTGGTTGCTAAATTCTTCTAAATCAGATAGTGCAACTAAAGTAAAGCTCTTATCTTTAATTAGTTTATCAATTATTTTAGTTCGGTATTCGCTCTCTATACCGCTCCAGCCATTTTCTAAAAGTAACAACGATGGATGATACAAAAAGCACCTTGCCATTAATATTTTTTGTACCGTACTTGATGATAACTTTTGGCCTTGCGAATCTATTAGTGTATTGTAACCATCTGGCTTTAAATCAATAAAAGATTTTAAGCCCACCATTTCGCAGGTGTTAATCACTTCCTCAAAACTTACGGTTTTATTTCCTAGGGTAAGGTTATCCCAAAGCGAACCTATAAATAATTCTTCTTGTGCAAAAAATACAGCAACATTTTCTCGCAGTTTATCGGTATCAATGTTTTTTAATGGGATACCGTTTATGGCTATATTTCCTGTAAAACCGCTATAAGCACCCGTTAAAACTCGTAATAAGGTGGTTTTCCCCGATCCTTCGGCACCTGTTAAACACACTTTTTCGCCTTTATTAATAGCTATGTTAATGTTGCTTAAAACCACTTCTTTGTTTGGGTAACTAAAACATAAGTTGGTGGTGGTTATGGCATAAGGTAAGTTATAATCGAACTGATGAGTTAGGTTATTATGCGCTAAATAATCTTGCGGTTTTTCTAGTAGTTTATCAACTTTTTCTATTGATGTAAGCACATCGTAAATGGTTTCTAAACTTACAATAATTTTTTCTACCGAACTTAGTATGGCAATAATTACAATTTCGGAGGCTATAAATTGCCCTAAATTTATTTGTTGATTTACCAGTAAATATGTACCTATAATAAGCATTGATGCAGTTATCAACACTTTAAAAGCAATCATAATACGGTATTGAAAAACTAAAATATCAAAATGGGCAGTTCTAGAATCTAAATAACCTAAGGTAAGTTGGTCGGTTTTTTCTAAGTGTAAGTTATTTTTTTGAGAAAACTTAAAAGTTTTTATAGCCCTAGATATTTCTTCTAACCAATGGGCAACTTTGTATTTAAAATCGCTTTCTTGCATACTGGTTTTAAAGCCAGCTGGACTACTTAAATACAATATCATAGATACCAAAGTAAGCAAGGCAATACCAAAAACAATAAAAACCGGGTGATAAAAACTTAACAAAATTAAACCAAAAATAATTTGTATAGTGGCCGCCGGAAAATCTAATAATAGTTTGGATAAGCCCTTTTGCAAGTTAGTAGTATCAAAAAAACGATTTACTAACTCGGGTAGGTAATAATTATCAATACCTAACAAATCTAATTTAGGTATGTGTTTTGCATAAGCAAATGTGAGGCGGGTAAAAATACGTTGTTGTATGCGTTCGGTAACTCGCATTTGCATAATTTGAAAAACTCCATTTAGCAAAACCCCAAAAACCACAAAACAAATTAATACAATTAGCGATGCCGATACCAACCCACCAAACAATAAACTTACAATAGCTTGTATGCCCAAGGGTAAAGAAAGCTGTATTAAACCCGATATTATTGCAAAAAAGTAAATGTTACTAATTTCTTTTCGCTCTAAATTAACCAGTTTAAACAGTTTTTTAAGCGCATTTTTTAAATTATACTGTAAGTTATCGGCCATAGGGTAAATTAAATTTTAAAAAGTTGCAATTTGCATTAATTAAAGTATTGCTATCTATGCTTAAAGTAAA
>JAYULE010000080.1:0-3840 GCA_043763845.1 Sphingobacteriales bacterium | reverse complement strand
AAATTAGTTGGTAGGGGGAAAGGGTAAGGGGGTAGTTTTTTACTAAGTTGGTGTGGAGCACCAACCGATAAGAAAAAACATATATTTGTATATAAAATTATAATGACTAAAGAGGAAGCGTACCAAAAAATAAAACTCCTTGTTGATAGGTTCAACGAACAGCTACCCTATTACAAAAAAGGCGACTATAATGAAACACAAACAAGGAGAGAATTTATAGACCCATTTTTTAAAGCACTCGGTTGGGATATTGACAATGAGCAAGGATTAGCCGAAGCATATAAAGATGTAATACACGAATACAAACTAAAAATAAAAGAAGGCACCAAAGCACCCGATTATTGTTTTACCATTTCAGGGCAGCCTAAGTTTTTTGTAGAAGCAAAAAAGCCAAGTGTATTTATAAAAGAAGATATTACACCAGCCTACCAAGTAAAACGATATGGTTGGAATGCAAAATTAGCCATATCCATAGTAACCGATTTTGAAGAATTTGCTATTTACGATTGTTCTAAAAAACCAAACCCAAAAGATAAAACTTCCACAAGCAGAATAAAATATTTAACGCATAACGAATACCTAACAGAGTTTGACTTTTTATGGGAAACATTTGCAAAAGAAAGAGTATTAAGAGGAAGTTTTGATAAGTTCATAAAAAGCGATGCATCAAAAAAAGGCACTTCTACGGTAGATGCAGATTTCTTACACTCCATGGAAGAATGGAGAAAACAATTAGCTACAAACATTGCAATAAATAACCACAGCTTTAATGAAGACGATGTAAACTATGTAGTACAACAAACTTTAGACAGAATAATATTTTTAAAAATTTGTGAGGATAGAAATATAGAACCAGCAGGGAGATTAAAAAGTGTATTAAGTGGCAAACAAGATTATTACAACAATTTATTTGACTACTTCAAAGAAGCAGATGCAAAATATAATTCAGGACTTTTCGATTTTAAAAAAGACAAACTATCTCCAAACTTAGTTATTGAAAACAAAGTTTTGAAATCATTAATTAACGAATTAGAAAATAGCGATTATCTATTTAATATTATACCAGTAGAAATTTTAGGCTATGCCTATGAGCAATTTTTAGGCAAAGTAATTCGTATTACCGCAGGGCATAGAGCGAAAATTGAAGAAAAACCAGAAGTAAGAAAAGCAGGCGGTGTATTTTACACTCCCAAATATATTGTTGATTACATTGTACAAAATACGGTAGGCAAAATATTAGATGGTAAAACAGCCGAGCAAGTAAGCAAAATAAAAATACTTGACCCTGCTTGTGGTAGCGGTTCTTTTCTGTTAGGTGCTTATGATTTTTTATTAAAGTGGCATATCGATTATTACAGTAAAAAAAGTAAGGGTAATAAATCCGCACAACTTACGCCACAAGGCAACCTTACATCTTCTGTAAAAAAACAAATTTTAATCAATAACATCTTTGGGGTTGATTTAGACGAACAAGCCGTAGAAGTAACAAAACTTTCCCTACTTCTAAAATGTTTGGAGGGCGAAACAAACGCATCTATTACCCAACAAATGACAATGTTTAAAGAAAGGGTATTACCCAATATAGATAATAACATTAAAGCAGGTAACTCACTCGTTGATATTGATTTTTACGAAAGCCAACTAGACTTTGGAGAAGAAAAAAAAATAAAACCCTTTAGCTATTCAAAAAACTTTCAACATATTTTTAAGCAAGGTGGTTTTGATGTTGTAATAGGCAACCCACCTTATGTAGATTATCGTTTACTAGATGCAGCAACCGTAACATATTTACAACAAAAATTTTCTTCTACTCAAGTAAAAGAAAAATGGAGTTTATACATTCCATTTATTCAATTGAGTGGAAATATTATCAAAGAAAATGGGGTATCGGCAATGATTGTGCCTAACACTTTTCTTTCCGCAGACTTTGGCCTAAAACTCCGTGCGCATCTAATAAAGGAAAGACAATTACTAGAAATAATTGATGTTTCAAAAATTAAAGTATTTGGTAATGTGGGTACTTATCCAGTATTATTATTTTTTGCAAATGCCTATAAAAGTGTAAATAGTTTTACGATAGCAAATGCAGCCTCAAACGATTTAAGTTCTTTAACAATAACTACACTTTCACAAAATGAAATCAAAAAGAATAACGATAAATACATCATTTCTTTAAATAGTGATAAAGCCGAAATTGCAATAATTAGAAAATTAGACAAAGCCTCAACCAAGTTAAAAGAATTTATAAATGTATTTCAATGGGGTACTTCAATTGTAGGCTTCAAAACATACAAAATTTCAGAGAGTGAATATATAAAGTTGAGTAAAGCAGATAAATTACGCTATGAAAAAGTTTTACAAACAGCCGATATTAAATCGTATAATATACTTTGGAAAAAAGAATATATATCAAAAGAAATTTATAGTCAAAAAGTGCAATTACTTTTTAGTAATAGAAAAATAATTATAGCAAGGCTAACCAAAAACATACAAGCAACTTTCGATACAGAAAAACATTATTTAGGTAAATCTTCCTTTATAATTACTAATAAAATTGATAATTATATATTACTTGCCTTATTAAATAGTAACCTATTAAATTTTTATTACAAACACCGATTTGAAACAACACATTTAGCAGGTGGCTATTTAAGATTTGACATTCCATATTTACAAGAGTTGCCAATTTCAAATAACCTCAATATTAAAATTACACAACAGATTACAACTTTTGTAACACAAATTTTGCAATTAGGCAAAGACTTACAAACCACAAAACTCGAAAATCAACAACAACAACTAAATACAAAAATTGAGTTTTGCCAAGATAAAATAAATGCATTAGTGTATGAATTATATAATCTAACCAGTGATGAAATACAAATTATTGAAAATAGATAAATAATATATATCCTCTAGCGCACATATGCAGCATGGCAAATGTGCGGTGGCATATCTGTGCTATTCATTAAATGTTTTCTTTTTTTACCGCACTACTTGTACCGCAGTATGCGGTAAAAAGCCATCGCTCATAATCTACGCCTTATTTTTGCGTTAGAGGTGCAGGTGTAGTTATTCGCCGAGGTTTCACGGTATGCTATTTATACTTTAAACTTTATGCCTTTGAAAACCTCGCCAAGGCGGAAAAATTAGTTTCACATTTTTATCCATTTTATTTACTACGCACATCCCCTCATTATAGTGCAATAGCTTTATTTATATTTACTTTTGCAGTAGCATAATTTTACTTTGCTGCAAAAAAGTATACCAAATGAAACCATTACAAATACTGCTATTATTTTTACTAGCCCTAAGCATATCTAGCTTACAAGCGCAAGATGCACCTAAAGTAACCTGGGCTGCCACTGCCGAAAAACTAGCCCCCAACCAATACAAAATAACCTACAATGCCACAATAGCCAAAGGGTGGCACTTATACGCAATTGAAAATAAAGCTGCCGAATTACCTGCTTTAGAAACTACAACTGATGATAGCACACTTACTTTTACAAAGAGAATAATTGCAACAGCAAGCACCCAAATTATAGATGAACTATTTGATAAAGCACCCATACAAGTACATACCAACAGCTTTGTATTTACCGAAACCGCAGAGGTAGTGGGCGTTACACCTGCTTTTTTAAATATAAATTTAAAATACAACGTAGCACAAGGCACTAATTTTTTACCCGAAGAGGCCACCCTAAAAATACCCACAGGCGAAAAACTTATAACCAACAATACCAATAGAATAATAATACCCACCATCAATTTAGATAAGCCAATTACTACGGCCAAAACATCTGATGCAGCCTCGGCTAACAATGTAGCTAGCAAAGG
>JAYULE010000079.1:0-3848 GCA_043763845.1 Sphingobacteriales bacterium | reverse complement strand
TCCTCGAAATTGGCTTTCAAATTTTGCCAAGTACAAATAGTATTTAGATTAGGGCTTAAAGTTGGTAAAATTTGTGTCAACCATTCGCCTTCCGTATGGCTAAATGATATTTCTTTTGTGCTGGTGTTTGCATAAAATGTTAGGTTGGCCATTTGCCACTGTTGCCCTTTTTTTGCTTTGGTAAAAAAGCTAACTTCGGGCTGGTTTCCTAACCAAACTATTTTTGCACTAGGTTTAACGGCTGCAAAGTCATCCGCGTTAAGCGCATTATTAATAAAATTTGGGTCTATTTTTGTTTTGGGTACCTTAAAATCGAACCAATTTTGGAGCGGATAATCTAAACATACATTATGCATAAAGTTGTATAACGATTTTTTTAAACCATAGCTAAACAACTCGTGGTTGGTTCCTGTTTTATCAATATGTACTAAATCGTTATTGGCAAAAGTGCCTAAGTTTTGAGTTTCTTTTGCAACTTTAAAATCGTTAGGAAACAACCCTACCGGGCTGTGAGCCGTCATAGCAAATTGGTGCCAAAAGGCAGATTGCAATATCCCTAAACTAAACATTTGGCGCACCATTTCTAACGAATCAATAGTTTCTTGTGCGGTTTGGGTGGGGAAACCGTACATTAAATAAGCGTGAACCATTATGCCCGCTTGGGTAAAATTTTGGGTAACTTGGGCTACTTGGGCTACGGTAACACCTTTTTGTATGAGTTGTAAAAGCCTATCGCTGGCAACTTCTAATCCGCCACTTATGGCTACACAACCAGCTGCTTTTAAAAGCAAACAAAGGTCTTTTGTAAAGCTTTTCTCGAACCTTATGTTTGTCCACCAGGTTACAGTAAGTTTGCGACTAATAATTTCGATAGACAAATCTCGCATTAATGCAGGCGGTGCGGCTTCGTCAACAAAATGAAAACCGTTTTGCCCGGTTTGGGCAATTAATTCTTCCATTCTATCGCACAATAAACTAGCGGTTAGGGGTTGGTAATTTTTTATGTAATCTAACGAAATATCGCAAAAAGTGCATTTCCCCCAATAACAGCCGTGTGCCATGGTTAATTTATTCCATCGGCCGTCGCTCCATAAACGGTGCATAGGGTTTGCAATTTCTATAACAGATATGTATTTGTCAAGCCGCAAATCGCTATAATCGGGTGTCCCAACTTCAAACTGTTTGTATTCTTTACAACTGGTATTATTAAAATAAGTTACCACGCCATTAAGTAATATAAAAGTGCGTTTTAAATTGGTTATTGGCAGTTTATCTTCTACAAAACCTATCAAGTTTTCTATGGGCGCTTCGCCATCATCGAGGGTTATAAAATCAAAAAACTCGAAAACTCGGGCATCCGATACAGAGCGTAATTCGGTATTTGCAAAACCACCACCCATAGCAATTTTTATTTGGGGATAGTGAATTTTTAGCCATTGGGCAATGCGGAAAGCGGCATATAAATTCCCTGGAAAAGGTACAGATAATGCTACTATTTTAGGGTTTATTTGTGCTATACGTTCTTCTAAAACCGCTAATAATAATTTATCAATATAGGTAAATTCTTGATTTAGTGCTTCGTACAACTCATCAAAACTGTTTGCCGACCGGCCTAGGCGTTCGGCATATCGGCTAAAGCCAAAATGGATATCTACACATTCTACAATTAAATCCGATATATCTTCGAGGTACAAAGTGGCCAAATGTTTGGCTTTATCTTGTGTACCCATTGCCCCAAAAGCCCAATCTAGTTTTTCTAACTGCGCAAACCTAGCTGCTTGTGGCAAAAAATTGTCCTGACAAATTTGTAAGGCTAGCGTTGGGTTTGCACCCTGTAAAAATAAAATTACTGCATCAATGGTGTTTATATAATTGTTTTTTAAAGCTACAATACGCTGGGCATTAGGCGATAAATTAACCTGTTTTTGCGCAACTTGGTTAAACAAATTGCTTAAGCCAGTTTTGCAAAATAGCTTTAAAATAACTTCAATCCCTAAATCGGCTTGGTAAGCATCAATATTTATGGTGTTTAAAAACCCTTTAATATACGCACTTGCAGGGTAGGGCGTGTTTAGTTGCGTAAATGGCGGGGTTATAATAAATATTGTTTTTTGTTTCATTTTATTGTCTCAATCTTGATTATTTTGATTTATATGATTTTTGTTGGCTATTTGTGAGATTCTTTTCTTCGCTCTCAATATAAAACTTCTCTCCGAATAACAAAAAATCTGTGGAATTTTTAAATCCTTATAACATCCGTGTTTCTTAAAAAATGTAAAATAGACTCTTCGTTGCACTATGAGTGACAGGCGTTGCACTATGAGTGACAGGCGTTGCACTCGTAGTGTCAAGCAAAATTACCCTTTTAATTCATGAACCAAGCTATCAAAAGCGGTTTTTAAATCCGCCATTTGCTGTTCTAAAATCTCAATCCTGTTTTCTAAACCGTTAGTTTTACGTTCGGTATCATCGTTAAAATCCGTCAGAGTAAAATCGGGCAAACCGTTAAAAAGATGGATAAAGCGTACTTCTTTTTGGCCAGCTTTGCGGGGCACTTGTAGAATAAACGGATTTTCGCCTTCGGTTAGTTGTGCTAATACTAGGTTAACTTCATCTAACCCTTCAAACTCGTACAACCTTCCCGAATTTGTATTTAACTCGCCTGGTGTTTGTGGCCCTCGCAACAAAAGCAAACAAATTATGGCAATTTGTGCAGGTACCACGGGGAAAACTATGGCAAAATTATGTTTATATTTTATGCTACGGCTACTGCCACCTGTAGCTGTTGAAATTAGTCCTTTTCGTTTTAAAGTATCTAAAGCGTTAATAACATCATTCTCATCAAACTGAACTACTGGTTTACGGGCCGATTTTTGATTACAGGCTGCCGTTAAACTATTAATTGTCATTGGATAATAATCGGGTGTGGTTTTGCATTTTTCCATTAATGCACCCAATATGCGGGTTTCGGTGGGGTTTAATATTGGGATAATCATATTTTAAATTTTTTACTAATGTTTTTAATTGGTATAAAGGTTTTTTTTACAAACTTTTTATCAATTTATTAAAAAGATTTAGCGCATCCATTTTTGAATCATCTAATTGGTAATCAATTTTATGATACAAATAATCTTCAATATCAAAATTATGGATTGGTGGTATTGTATTAAGTACTTCTACCCGATTTTCTAATCCAATTTTGAAGGCATTATTTAATTTATCAATAAAAGAATTTTCCAACTTTTTATTACTTACCCAAGCAGCAAAAACGAAAGGTAAACCTGTAAAATTTTTCCATTCGGCGGCTAAATCGTAGCTGTAAGCATATTGGTTTTGTTTGCCAAATGTTCGGTCGCCAATTTGTACAAAAGCAGTTTTGGCTTCCGCCGATTTTGAGTAATTACCTGCGTTTGAGATTATTTTAGGATTAATTTTCCAATAATTTTTTAGCAATACCAAAGCCAATTGGTTTGAGGTTTTAGATTGTTCATCTAACTGTAAAAACTCAATATCCCCAATAGGGCAATTGCTAAAAATAAAAACCGAATTTACTGCACCGTTTGCACCAATACAATAATTAGAAACAATATAAGATTGTGGCAAGTTGACAATTGAAGCAACAGGTATTAGGCCTATATCTACCTTGTTATCAATTAGTTTTTGAGCACAAACTGAGGGTACATCTAAACTTAAATTTATTTCGTTTTTAATATCCGAATGTTTTAAACCGTAAATAAAAGGAAGTGTATTGGTATAACTAACTGCCGAAATTTTAATCATATTAAATTTTGTTGCTACAAAGCTAAAGCATTTTTGGTTTAAATAATACACAATATATTGTAACATCA
>JAYULE010000078.1:0-3881 GCA_043763845.1 Sphingobacteriales bacterium | reverse complement strand
CCTATCTAAATTATCGTAACTAAAGGTTTCTTGATAATTAAAGGTGCTGTTGTTGCGGGTAATTAAGTTGCCTGTTTTGGGGTTAAAGTTGTAGGTTAATTTCAACAATTGGGCGGCTCCTTGTTTGGTTAATATATCTTTGGGTAAGCCATATTCATCATATTCGTTAATTTGGGTAATGGCAGTGCCAAGGTTGGCGGTTGTAACCTGCCCACGGGCATTTACGGCAGTTACTTCCCATATTTTTACGCCAGTGCCATTATCTGTAATGTTTAGCAATTGCCCATTTTGGTAATTGTTTTTTACGGTTTTGGTTGCGGTTTTGTTGTTGGCTTTATTTAATACCGTTGATTGTTCGGTGTTAAGTCTGCCAAAAACATCGTAATCAAATGTTTTGGTAAATGTAGCGTAAGGGTTACTTTCTACTGTAGATTGTGGCCTAAAATTACTATCGTAAGTGTAAGTGTACAGGGTGTTATTGCCAGCTGTTGTTAAACTAAGTGTGCTTAATAGTTTGGTAACTGGGTTATAGCTATAAACATAACTCATGTTAGTGTTTGAGCTAATAATTATTTTGCCTGTTAGTTTACCAGTTGCATCGTAACTATACGTGGTTGTACCTTTTGGTGTGGTTTCTGTTTTGGTTTCGCCAAAATCGGTGTAGGTGTAGGTGTATACACCAGCACTTGGGTCGGTAAGTTTTGTTTTGCGCCCCCACCCATCGTATTCTATGCTTTGAACGCTGCCAGCATAATCGGCAGTTTTTAGATTCCCATTGGCGTAATAGGTGTTTTTTATGGTACCTCCTGGGTCGGTGGTTTCGGTTACGTTACCTAAGGCGTTTTTGGTTGTAGTGGTTGTTTTTTGCCCATCAAATACGGTGGTTTTAAGTTTATCGTAGGTAATATCGGTGGTTTTATCGGTAAATGATTTGATTTCATAAGGTCTACCAAAGTCGTAATAATCGTATAAGGTTTCATTCCATTGGGTATAATAGCCATTCAATGCGGGTTCGCTTTGCGCTAAAGGTTTATCTAAATAATCATATTCAAACCACTTGCCCACCCAAAAACCAAAAACATTTTTACTTTTTTCTTCTACTGTTAACCCTACAGCGTTGATTGTGCTTTGCTTTTCGAGACCAGTATCGTCTTTCTCGGTTTTAATGATAGTGTTTCCCGATTTTGTATACTCTCTTGTAGAAGAAACACCTAATGCGTCTATTGATTTTTTAAGTCTTCCCCATGAATCGTATTCACTTGTGCTGATTTGGCCATAAGGGTTGGTTTGTTTTTTTAAGTTTCCGTTAGATAAATCATACTCGTCGTACTTAGTTATTAGACCTTCAACGTCCGTTTGTTGTTTTAAAAACCTCCCGTCAGGATAGTATTGCATGGCAACCGTTCGGGTTGCACCACTTGCTGTTCTAGTAGTTTTATTAGTTATGTTGCCGAAGGCATCGTAAACAATTTCATCAGTAATAAATGGGGTATTGTGCCCTTTCTTTTTAATGGAAGTGGGTAAAAAGCCAGTGTAAATAAATTCTTCTTGGGTACTGTACACATCGCCATTGTTATTAAGTGTAATTTTTTTTGATAATGGACGGCCAATTACATAAGGCGTTGTTAATAAATTTTGGTAGGAAGCATCTACCGTTTTAGTGCCTTGGCCACTAAAGTTGCTAAACTCTTGAGTTAGGTTATTGTAGGTGTCGTAGGTATAAGCAATGGTGGTATTAGTACCATCTAACTGGTTTTTTGTGGCTACGGATGTAAGCTTATTTTTAAAAATTTTATTGGGTAATAATTGGGTTTCGTAAGTATAATCGGTACGGCTAAAATAGTCATCGGTGGTGGTTGCACCATCGTTAACACCTGTTGCAGCATTGTTTATTTGCGCCAAAAAAGTTCCATTTGCCCCATTTGCTAAAAAGCCAGGGTTTAAAGTAATAGATTGTGTAGCAGTGTTGGTTTGGGCAGTACTTATAACATTCGCTAAAATAATAGTAGGTAGTATAGCAGCAGTATTTTTTATCTCATCTGACATGGTAACTTTATTACTTATAAAAGATTTAATAGTTGCGCCACGCAATTTAGGGTCAGTTATAGAAATTGTATATTTTCTAAAATATCCACTCGTATGATCCCAATCGCTCCTTATATTTTCGGCAAAGCCTAAAAAACCTAAACCTTGGGTGTTAGTTACTGCTCCACCATATCTAAATATTTGCTGTGTGGTAACATCGTTAAAAATACGTTTAAGACTTGTAACCACGTTAAAACCTGGTGCGCTGGCAATATCAATGTTTGGGTATACCTGGTCGGTTTTTCCTAAGTAGTTTAATTTATTGAAACTAATTTGATTTACCTGTAAAGGCACAAGCTCTTGATACTCTATGGTATGGGTTATGCCATCTTGAACTATACTTTGGAGTGTAAAATCTTTACGAGCATCTTTTGTAAAACCACACATAGTTATAGAAAAATCGCTTATTAAACCAAACTCCAAATTAACATTTGGTTTATCGGAACTTAAAAAAACAGGTATAGGGTTTGTAATAAGATTAGCTCTTTTAAGTAGCGTAACACCTTTTAGAAATACAGGTGCAATTATAGAGTTAACTCCTAAATTGTGGGGCACAGTAACTTCAAAAGCACCTATGTTGCTTGTTAGGCTATAGTTACTAAGGTTTTCAATTATGTCTGTTTTGCCATCACCATTTATATCGTTAGGTATCAAATTTATTTGATAACCTCTACCCATACTTGGATCGTAGCTACTTTCCATAGTTTTAAAAGGCATTATACTTTGAGTAATTTTAAATTGGTCACCTTCTGATATGAAGGTAAAATAAGTATTACTTCTAAATTCTTTAGGTATCATAAAATCAGTTTTACCGTCGCCGTTATAATCGCCTAATAAAGGTGGTAAGTTTAAATTAATATTTGAGTTGGGTACCTCTAATATTAACTGTAAAACATTGTTTGATGTTAAATTATAAATGTAAACAATGCCTGATTTAAAATGGAAAATATCAGTTTTACCATCACCATTAAAATCACCAGTATACAGCTTGTCATTACTATTTAATGACGCTTTTAAATTACCCGCTAAATTTATAAAATTTGTGTTTAGCCTTCTATCCAAATTTATAAAATTCACTTCCGATACATCAACTGTACCAAAATTTTCAAAACAGCAAGTTTTATCTTCTCTAGTTAAATCATCAGTACAAGTATAGTATTGAGGGCCAATAAATACCGGGAAAGTTTCATTTATTGCAATAACATCCGATAGACCATCGCCATTAAAATCGCCAGTAATATATTTTTTAGGTTTAATTTTAGTCGATATTGTTTGTAATTTACAAGTATTATAGTAGGATGGTATAACAGGCACATTGTTCCATTGTTTTATATACTCTAGCTGACCATTGGTAGAAAGTACCTCAAACTTAACTGTTGAGGCATTTACTTCTTTAACTAACGCTATACCTTGCCCTTGCTCTAACTTGCTAAATTGGTTTAATCTATTAACCGAAAAAATATCTTCAAAATGACCAGTGGGTATAGATGTCCCAATTAACGAACTACCAGGTGTCATATTTTGGCTTAAATATGGCCTTATTGAGTTCTTATCATTTGGATATAAAACAAAATCTATTTTGCCATCGCCAGTTAAATCACTAGTTAAAATTTGGTGATTATTAGCACCTAAACCTGACTGTGATAAAAAATTTAATGGTGTTTGAGCTACCACATCGGCAGTAGTGTTATCATAATTAATTCTACTTTTATACTTTAAAAAAGTGAGTTAAAATTTTGATAATCAATTAATTAAATGTATATTTAGGCATAATATGTACGAAGATAGTAATTGAC
>JAYULE010000077.1:0-57568 GCA_043763845.1 Sphingobacteriales bacterium | reverse complement strand
CAGACCAAGGAAAAGATTTGGGTATAAAACACCCAACGAAGTTTTTGCCAATAAACTAAATAATTTAGATAGTGTTGCATTTATTACTTGAATCCACCATATTATTTATCCACACATTATGGCGAAGAGCCTAATATTACTTTACTAAATTTTGTATGTTTGTATAGTATATTTTGCGGGTTGTAAGATCATAAGAAACAATTACAAAGCAATCTTAAAATCCAACAAAAAACATTATTCAACGCATTAAAAAACACAGGTAAAATGGAAGCAATAAATATTAAGGCATATACCGCAAATACCTCTCAAATAGATGCAATAAAAGCATTTATGAAAGCTCTTAAAATTAAGTTTGAGGTTTCGAAACAGGAAGATAAACCCTATAACCCCGATTTTGTGAAAAAGATTAAAAAAGGTGATGAAGATTTAAAAAATGGCAAAACAAGAACTGTAACCCTTGCCGAACTAGACGGTTTATGGAAATAAAATATTTGCCACAGGCTGATGAAGATTTAAACTATTGGATAAAAACGGACAACAAAGCCAATCTAAAAAAATTGCTCAATTAACACGAGCCATTTTTGAAAACCCGCATATAGGCATTGGCAAACCCGAAGGCCTAAAATATGACCTCGCTCCCAAATGGTCTCGCAGAATTAATGGAGAACACAGATATGTGTATGTTGTAGAAAATAATGTTTTATATGTTTATTCAATAAAGGACATTATTGAAATTATACTTCCACTCATTAAACTGCATATTTCCAAAAATTTTATCTTAAAAAACCAAATCCTTGCCGTAGTGCGTGGCCCTTACGCAATACTCATTAAATTTTTGATTATCAAACACTGTATCCTCAAAAATCCAAAAAACATAAAACCAAGTTTCGTAATACTTAGCCGGTGGGTACAAATTGTGTCCTAAAAAATTGTTGGCAGTAAAACATACATCAATGTTCTAAAGTTAGTATATTTTCTATTCCTCCTTCATTTTCAAAGCATTAATATTAATAATACTTGCTCTTTTATCGTGTATAAAATCATAGATATGGTAAAGACATTGTACGTTTTGGTCGTTAAGGTTTCTAAAATCATCAATCATAAACATCAATTCGCAACTAATATCAAATCCACTATTTACATCACTTAATTCACCTGCCATAGCTAGGTTAGAAAGAACATCGTAAATATCAAACATAAACTGCTGTAGTAAATTGGGCAGGCTATTTAAGTACTTGGCATAAATTTTTTGTGGGGTTAAAGATGCTGTAATATCACCTTCTTTATCCTCATATTTCCAATTAGGATTGTTTGAGTTTTCCATTGTTTTTCTGTTTTTAAATTTGTTAGCCCACAAAAATAAATACCAGCAATGCAGCCTATCTGCGTTAGCTAAAATTCAATATATTTTTTTTTAAAAATTGTAACGCAAATACGCTGCGTTAGGCCAAGCTACATTTGTATCATCATTAAATAAAAATGAAAGGGAAACTGTTTGTTGTTATGCTTTACGAAAGTTTTTGAGCCTGTAAGGCCAATATATGCGCAAGATTGTTATTTTTGAAGAAACAAACTTGAGTAAAGCCAAGGGGCGTTATAAGCAAGGCGAGCAGAAATTTCCCTAAGACAAATTATCAGCAACCCAAAGTCATTGCATTCCAAAAAACAAATTTATTTTGCGACACTCAGCCGACACACATAGTTTAAGTTTTACCCCACCGCACATTTTACGCACCGTTTGAAAAAAAATGGGGGGGGCTATCACACATTGCAGCACATTTGCAGTGTTAGTTTTAAAAATGCGTTTAGAAAATTACGCATTTTAAAACTTGCTGCGCACCAACTGCAAATGAGCTGCAATTTCCAAACGCACAAGTTTTGCGCTACACCCTCCGGACAAACAAGGCGCAAGCCACAGGCGTATGGTTTGTTTGACATAAAAATATGTAATTTAAGATGGGGAATTTTTTCATTTCTTCTTATGTATTAAATTATGATAACTGTAAGGCCCACCAAAAAGTATTTTGTTGTTGTCAGCCCCATCATCACCATCATTTGTTACTTTTTTTAAACCCAATATTTTCTTCTTAAATCTATATAGTTGTCTACCTCTATTTGAATCTAATTTTCTCAATTGTCTAGCAGAAACTAAATTTTTATTTAAAACTTTAAATCCATTAGACCAACACATAGTTTGTTTTACATTCAGTTTGTACAGCTTTACTCTTCCAACTGACATGCTAATAAGTCTATTTTCTAATGCAAATAATTGTTGTCGTTTTGATTTTTTTGAAATATCATTTATATCTTGAAGTGCCCCATTCTGTTTGACAAGCAAAGCTCTTGCTATTATCGCACACTCTTCCTTCTGTTTTATTAATTCTTTTTTTAAAGCTTTCTTTCTTAATCTTATTGCCCCATCATATCTTATTTGATAGCCAACGAATGACAACCATGGAACATTTGCCTTATAAATGTTTTTATCACCCCATTTATAAGGTGCTTTTGACTTAGAAGTATCACTCCAAAATTCGCTATTATACTCCTCAATTATCTTGGGTTCATGAACTAACAATTTTAATTTTTTTAAAGCAATATTATAGGTTTCCAAATACTCGCTGCATTTTGCTTTGTCAGTATGCAGCAAAACCATATCATCACAAAAACGGATGTAAAGTAATTCGGTATCGTCCTTGTTTTCCAAAACCTTATCAACCGTATGCATTACTAAATTTGAAATGAAACATGATATGGCTCCTCCTTGAGGCACTCCAATATCAGTGTTCTCCATGTCTTCTCCGACATCTTTTACATCATAATATTCTTCAATTAGTTTCTCCTTCTTCCATCCAAATATACCATTGGGAATATTGTATGTTTCAAAATAATTTGTTTTATTTTTAGGGTAAACATCTTTACTAAATGAATATGATTTTAAATATTGTTCGAAAATTTTATAGGCATTCTGATCCAGATTCAAACTATATTTTTCGGTTTGCTGCTTAAGAATACATAGTACTAAATCATGGTTTATGCAATCAAAAAATTTTATTATGTCGCATTCAGCAACAAAGATATTTTTACTTATATTTTTTTTACGAAAATCTTCTATTCTAACAATTGTATCATGATGGCTTCTAACGGGCATCCCTTTTTGCACCGCTCTAAAAGCGAATGAGCTATCGCAAAAATGATTATCAAATAATTCCGTAAGGTATTTTGCCGTAAGGCTAATTACAACTCTATCCTCTAAATCATTAATTGATATAGGTCTACATTCTTTACAAGACTTTAAGTTTTCCTTTTTTATTGGCTTAACGGTCGGTCTTTTAATTGGATAACTTTCGGGGGTTGCCGCTCCTAGTTGAATTTTTTCTATGAAAGCATATAGATTAATAAGCCACTCAGGGGCAATCATTTCATTTTTCAAAACTTTATTTTCAACTGATTTTATCTTTCTAATAATAGAATATGAATATATTTTTTGAGAATCCGAATAGACTTTAGATTTTCTCTCCTCTCTATTTGGTCTTATCCATTGTTTTCTAGGTGGTAATAACTTCGCAAGTTCTTCGGGGCAATTATTATTTGCATGATTCAAATTTTCTAGTGCTTTTTCTGAAGCACTAATATCTGCTATCATCTGAAAAACGTGTTTTTTTTTTGCTGCTTTAAGACGATATTTACATAATAATTTATTTATGTTTTCTCTTACAAAGTATGATTCGAATTTTTTAGCCATAAAAAAAGAGGAGTGGCTGATTAGTAATACTTGCGTATAACCATACAAATACTGACATAATATCAGTGCTGAATAACATACGGAACCCAAAGCAGGGTATTGTTCGACTTATATCTATACAAAAAGTATCAACGCTCATCTATCTTTTTACAAAGAGGCCGATTCAAAAAAAAATGCACCATATCTATTTTACTAGACACTGCACTTTCACCACTCCTCCTTACAAATATATACAAATTCAATAAATTTACGACCTTTACAGTATGACAATGGTAAAAGTTGAAATATCAAGGTATAATAATGCGTTTAGCACTGTAAATATAAAGGTTGCACTTAATGCCGAATTAGAAAATATTAGAAATGGTAAATACCAAACAATTATTTCTGAATGCCGTGAAGCGCTTCAATCTGGAAACAAGAATGCTTATAGTAATTTAAAAAAGCAATTACCTGCACTTACATTTAGTGGTATATTTTCTAGTGCACATAAAAAAGAAAACCTTCAGCTCTATTCTAAATTCATTGTATTGGACATTGATAACCTTGCAACTGAAAAAGTTGAATTAGAAAAGCAAAGATTATTTGAAGATATATTTGTTTTTTCAGCATGGATTTCACCTTCTGGCAATGGTCTTAAGTTATTGATAAATATTAATTCTGACGCGGAAGACCATGCTTTATGTTTTTTATGTTTGTCTGAATATTTTAAAATAAATTATAACATTGAAATAGATAAGAGCGGAAGTGATGTTTGTCGGTTATGTTTTATTTCTTACGATAACGGAATATTACGAAAGCAAAAGTTGTTGCCTTTTGATTTCAATAATTATTTAAATTTAATTGAAGTTTTTCCTGTTTCTACAATTGAAGATAAACCAAAAGAGAACACTACAAAAAAAATAAATGATTCAAAAATATCAACAAAAACTCAAAAAGCTCTTTTCTATGCAACAGAAGGGAAGAATAAGGGACGAGATAGAGGAAGTATTGAGAAAATAATAAAATTCCTAAAAAAGAATAACAAGTCTATTACGAGTAACTATAATGATTGGTTCAGAGTAGCTTTATCTATTGCGAATAGCTTTACTTATGAAGTTGGTCAAAAATATTATACGCAATTGTGTGAATTAGATAACGAAAATTACGATGAATACAAGAGCAAATATATGCTTGATTATTGTTATATGAATCGTAAGCTTGACAAGATTGGATTTCCAACCATTGTTTATTTAGCTAAACAGCAAAGTTTCAAAGTGTCCTAAATTAATTTACGACCGGTGTGTAGAGAGTGAGAACCCTCGCCTCGCCTTGGTGCGTATCTTCACGCTCCAATAATAAATTAACCACACCATAACAAAAAAATCTAAAAAAATTGTGAGCCATATACTAAAAATAGAAATGTAAATTCCTCTATTTAAGTGACTTAAATATTAAAATTAAAAGGTAAATTAGAATAAAATAACTGTCGCTTGGGGACACGCAACACGGAGAGGTATTTTTTCATCAATTGGTGTGTGGTTAAGAACCAAAGTAAAATTAAAATTTCTTTGGATTTTGTCTAGTGTCGAATATTTGTAATATCAAAATACTATTTTCAAATTCTTTATAAAACAGGGCATTGTGCTTAGTAATTACACATTTTCTGTAATTTTTAATCCCATAAACCATAGGAAAATGTTTAGGATGAACAATAATTTTATCAATTTGCTTATACAAAACCTCTAAAAATTTAGCAGCGATTTTAATAGACCAATTTGTTAATAAATATTCGATTACGTTATCAAGATCTTCATCAGCCAGTGGCGACCAAATTAGGTCTTTCATATACCAAACAATTTCTTATTGTACTTATCAACTATTTTTGAATGGGCTATTCCATTGCCCTGTTTAATTTGCTCTTCGGCGGCTAAAAGTCCTTGCCTTTGATCCTCCGATAGGCTATGCCACTCTTCAATATCGTTTTGCCCATTAACAAAATTTAATAAAAGTCCATAAAATTCCTTTATCTTACTATTGTCCAAAGAATTAAGGGTTTTAAATATTTCTGATTTTAATTCTGCCGTATTCATCTAATAAGGTTTAATTCAATTGAGTAAAAAAATAAACATCCATTTAATAATATTTAATAATATTTACCTTAGAATTGTCAGCGTCTTTACTAATAAAACTTATGGCTTGTTTAATTACAAAGCTTTCGCCTTTAAATAATACAGCATTTTTTTTAATAGTGGCCGTTTGGTAGTATTTTACTTATTGATAAACGTATATACAATACCCACGGTTACAGCCACCTGACCTATCCAAAATAAAAACATCCATTTTATAATTTCAGCTTTAGAATTGGCTACATCTTCTTTTGTAGCTAAAGCATCTTTCTTATTATCAAACTCGGTTTTAACTTCATTTTTTACATACGATACCAGATACTCGGCTTCACGGTCGCCTAGTTTAGCTTTTAATAGATGAAAAAGTTGAATCTCTGTAACACTCATCTTAATAAGTTTTTTTGTAAAAATAGTTAGAACAAATATAATAAACAAATTTATAAAACCACCAAAACCAAAAAAGCCTGCTATTGCTAACAGGCTTATATTTTATTATTAGATTTTAAATCCGCATTAGCGAAAAATTACGCTTCAACTTCCTCTTCTTCTTTTGATGCTTTAAGTTTGTCGTATTCTTCTTGCGAACCTACAATTATACGTTCGTAATTACGTAAACCTGTACCCGATGGTATTAAGTGACCAACAATTACGTTTTCTTTTAAGCCTAACAAGTTATCGCGTTTACCTGCAATTGCAGCTTCGTTTAATACTTTGGTAGTCTCTTGGAACGATGCAGCCGACATAAACGATTTTGTACCTAACGATGCTCTGGTAATACCTTGTAGCATTGGGCTTGCCGTTGCTGGTTTAGCCTCACGGGCAGTAGCTAGTTTTAAATCTTTACGTTTTAGTTGCGAGTTTTCGTCACGTAAACGGCGTACAGTTAAAATCTGACCTGGTTTTAATACGTTAGAATCTCCAGCGTCTTCAATTACCATTTTATCGTAAATCTCATCGTTCTCAATTGAGAAATCGAACCTATCAACCGCTTCTTTTTCTAAGAATTTTGTATCACCACCGTCTTCAATCATTACCTTCTGCATCATCTGGTGAACAATGGTTTCAAAGTGTTTATCGTTAATTTTTACACCTTGTAGGCGGTAAACTTCTTGAATACCGTTAACAATATACTCTTGCACCGCAGCTGGGCCTTTAATAGAAAGTATATCTCCAGGAGAGATAGCACCGTCTGATAATGGCATACCTGCTTTAATAAAGTCGTTATCTTGTACTAAAATGTGTTTAGATAAAGGCACCAAGTATTTTTTGATTTGGCCATCTCTAGATTCGATAGTCATCTCGCGATTACCACGTTTAATACCACCTAAAGTTACTACACCATCAATTTCGGTAACAACCGCAGGGTTAGATGGGTTACGGGCTTCAAACAACTCGGTTACACGTGGTAAACCACCTGTAATATCTCGGGTTTTACCAGTAGTACGAGGAATTTTTACTAAAATTTCGCCCATTCCTACTTTTTGACCTTCTTCAACTACAATGTGCGCACCAACTGGTATGTTGTATTCTCTTAAGCTTTCGCCCGATTTATCAACAATTCTAACAACCGGGTTTTTAGTTTTATCACGCGTATCAATAATTACTTTCTCTTTGTGACCAGTTTGCTCATCCGATTCTTCACGGAAAGTTACCCCTTCAATCACGGCTTCGTAAACTACTTTACCCGCAAATTCAGAAATCATTACCGCATTGTACGGATCCCAAGAACAAATCTTATCTCCTTTTACAATCTTATCTCCTTCTTTAACAAACAAAAATGCTCCGTAAGGAATATTGTTAGTCATAATTACCCTACCTGTTGTAGCATCTGTAATTTTAAACTCGCCCGAACGACCTAAAACAATATCGGTTTTTTCGCCTTCTTCGGTAGTATAAACCACAGTACGTAAGTTTTCAAATTCTATAACACCATCAAATTTGGCATTAATTTGCGATTCGGCTGCAATGTTTGATGCTGTACCACCCACGTGGAAAGTACGTAAAGTTAACTGTGTACCCGGTTCTCCAATTGATTGTGCTGCAATAACACCAACCGCTTCGCCCATTTGTACACGTTTGCCCGATGCCAAGTTACGGCCGTAACATAACGCACAAACACCTCTAGGAGCTTCGCAAGTTAATACCGAACGTATTTCGATGCCTTCTAACGGAGAATCCTCAATTGTTTTGCCTATCTCTTCAGTAATATCTTGGTTAGCGTAAACCAATATTTCGTTAGTTAATGGGTGGTAAACATCGTGTAACGATGTACGACCTAAAATTCTATCGTATAGCGGTTCAACTACATCTTCGTTATCTTTTAACGCAGTAGTGTACATACCTCTAAGCGTTCCACAATCGGTATATTTAATTACCATATCTTGTGCAACATCATGCAATCTACGTGTTAAGTAACCCGCATCGGCAGTTTTTAAAGCTGTATCGGCCAAACCTTTACGAGCACCGTGAGTAGATATAAAGTATTCTAATACAGATAAACCTTCTTTAAAGTTTGATAAGATTGGATTTTCAATAATCTCGCCACCCGAACCCGATTTTTGAGGTTTTGCCATTAAGCCCCTCATACCACATAACTGGCGAATTTGCTCTTTAGAACCACGGGCTCCAGAATCAAGCATCATATACACCGAGTTAAAACCTTGGTTATCGTTAATCAGAACATCCATTACGTGTGCCGTTAAACGGTTGTTAATACGTGTCCAGATATCAATAATTTGGTTGTAACGTTCGTTATTGGTAATAAAGCCCATATTGTAATTGTTCATTACATCGGCAACTTCGTTACGGGCGGTATCTAACAAGGTAATTTTTTCGGCTGGTATGTTTAAATCTTTCAAGTTAAACGATAAACCACCTTTAAATGCCGAGTTAAAGCCCATTGTTTTTATCTCATCTAAAAACTGAGCGGCCCTAGCCATACCTGTGTTTTTAACAACTTCACCAATAATATCTCTTAAAGATTTTTTGGTTAAAAGTTCATTAATATAACCTACTTCTTCTGGTACAACTTCGTTAAACAAAATACGGCCAACTGTGGTATCAATAATTTTGTTTACCAATTCACCGTTAGCTTCTTTAACAAAAGCCCTAACTTTTACAAAAGCGTGTAAATCTATTTGCCCTTCGTTATAAGCAATTATAACTTCTTGTGAAGAGTAAAAAGTTGCACCTTGGCCTTTAATAATGTGTCCTTCTTCGGTTTTACGGCCTTTGGTCATATAATATAAACCCAAAACCATATCCTGCGAAGGTACTGTTACTGGTGTTCCGTTTGCCGGATTTAAGATATTGTGTGATGCCAACATTAATATTTGGGCTTCCAAAATTGCGGCGTTACCTAGTGGTACGTGAACTGCCATCTGGTCACCATCAAAATCGGCGTTGAAAGCCGTACACACTAATGGGTGTAATTGTATGGCTTTACCTTCAATTAATTTTGGCTGAAAAGCTTGAATACCTAAACGGTGTAAGGTTGGTGCTCTGTTTAATAAAACTGGGTGGCCTTTTAATACGTTTTCAAGAATATCCCATACCAATGGGTCTTTTCTATCTACAATTTTTTTAGCCGATTTTACCGTTTTTACCACACCACGCTCTATCATTTTACGAATGATAAATGGTTTGAAAAGCTCGGCAGCCATATCTTTAGGAATACCACATTCGTGGAGTTTTAAAGTTGGGCCAACCACAATTACCGAACGGCCAGAATAATCGACACGTTTACCCAAAAGGTTTTGACGGAAACGTCCTTGTTTACCTTTTAAAATATCGGATAATGATTTTAATGCTCTATTACCTTCAGTTTTTACAGCGTTAACTTTACGTGAATTATCAAATAAAGAATCAACAGCTTCTTGTAACATACGTTTTTCGTTACGCAAAATAACCTCTGGAGCTTTAATTTCCATTAATCGTTTTAAACGATTGTTACGTATAATTACACGACGGTATAAATCATTTAAATCAGAAGTTGCAAACCTACCACCTTCTAAAGGCACCAATGGGCGCAATTCTGGCGGTATAACAGGTACAATTTTGATAATCATCCATTCTGGATTATTCTCAATTCTTGTTCTCGCATCTCTAAAAGCCTCAACAACTTGCAAACGTTTTAAAGCTTCGCTTTTACGTTGTTGCGATGTTTCGTTGGCTGCTTGGTGACGTAAATCGTACGATTGTTGGTCTAAGTCTAAACGTTTTAATAAATCTTCTAACGCTTCGGCACCCATTTTGGCAACAAATTTATTAGGGTCTTTATCATCTAAGTATTGGTTTTCTTTTGGCAATTTATCCAAAATATCCAAATACTCTTCTTCGGTTAAAAAGTCCATATAGCTAATACCTTGGTCAACCATTGTACCTGGCTGTATTACCACGTATCGCTCGTAGTAAATAATTAAATCAAGGCGTTTAGTTGGCAAACCTAAAAGGTAACCAATTTTGTTAGGTAACGAACGGAAATACCAAATATGCGCCACAGGAACTACCAAATTAATGTGTCCCATACGCTCTCTACGTACTTTTTTCTCGGTTACTTCAACACCGCAACGGTCGCAAACTATACCTTTGTAACGTATGCGTTTGTATTTACCGCAATGGCATTCGTAATCTTTTACCGGACCAAAAATACGTTCGCAAAACAAACCATCGCGTTCGGGTTTGTAAGTACGGTAGTTAATGGTTTCTGGTTTTAAAACTTCACCACTCGAGCGTTCTAGAATAACTTCTGGCGAAGATAAACTAACGGTTATTGAGGTAAAATTGCTTTTTATTTTACTATCTTTCTTGTAAGACATTTTCTCTTTTTTTAGGAGTAAGAAGTAATAATATTAAATGGTAAAAGAGGGTTTAAGCTCTTTTACCTTTTAAAAATTTAATCTAATGTGATATTTAAACCTAAGCCACGTAACTCGTGAACCAATACATTGAATGATTCGGGTACGCCCGGAGTTGGTAAGTTTTCACCTTTAACAATAGCTTCGTAAGTTTTGGCTCGGCCTACAACATCATCTGATTTTACAGTTAATATCTCTTGTAAGATATTTGCTGCACCAAATGCTTCGAGTGCCCAAACCTCCATCTCACCAAAACGCTGACCACCAAACTGGGCTTTACCACCCAGCGGTTGTTGTGTAATTAACGAGTACGGCCCAATTGATCTTGCATGCATCTTATCATCAACCATGTGACCCAGTTTTAGCATATAAATTATACCTACTGTGGTTGGCTGGTCAAAACGTTCGCCAGTTAAACCGTTATATAAATACGTACGACCAGATTCTGGAACATTCGCATCTTTAACATATTGCTCAACTTGGTCGTGAGATGCACCATCAAAAATTGGCGTTGCAAATTTTAAGCCCAATTCTTTACCTGCCCAACCTAAAACAGTTTCGTAAATCTGTCCTAAGTTCATACGAGAAGGTACACCTAGTGGGTTTAAAACAATATCAACCGGCGTACCGTCTGATAAGAAAGGCATATCTTCATCACGTACAATACGGGCAACAATACCCTTATTACCATGACGACCAGCCATTTTATCACCAACTTTTAATTTACGTTTTTTAGCAACGTAAACTTTTGCCATTTGTACAATGCCCGATGGTAACTCATCGCCTACACTAATTGCAAACTTATCTCTACGGTAAGCACCTAATTCCTCGTTGGTTTTAATACCAAAGTTGTGTAATAGGGTTTTAATTAAATCGTTTTTCTCATCATCAGTAGTCCATTTTGTTGGGTTAATGTGATTGAAATCTAATTCCATTAAAATTTTCTGCGTAAACTTAACGCCTTTGGCAATCAACAATTCTTTGTAAACGTTGTAAACACCTTGTGCTGTTTTCCCGTTCACAATCGTAAATAATTTATCAACCAAACTTTCTCTAAGGTCGCGAACGGCTTTAGTGTGTTTAATATCCAATTTTTCTAATTGTGATTTTTCTTCGGCTTTCGTTGTTTTTTTAGCTCTCGAAAACAATTTCGTATCAATAACTACACCTTTAATTGATGGAGGAGTTTTTAACGAAGCATCTTTAACATCGCCGGCTTTATCACCAAAAATTGCTCTTAGTAATTTCTCTTCTGGCGATGGATCCGATTCGCCTTTTGGCGTAATTTTACCAATTAAAATATCGCCTTCTTTAACATCGGCACCTACTCTAATAATACCGTTTTCGTCTAAATCTTTAGTTGCTTCTTCCGATACATTAGGAATGTCGGGAGTTAACTCCTCTTCGCCACGTTTGGTATCACGCACTTCTAATTCAAACTCTTCGATGTGTAATGAAGTAAATATATCTTCTGATACTACACGTTCCGAAATTACTATCGCATCCTCAAAATTATATCCCTGCCAAGGCATAAAAGCAACTTTTAGGTTTCTACCTAAAGCTAACTCACCATCTTGTGTGGCATATCCTTCGCACAAAACCTGACCTTTTTCAACTCTTTGACCTTTTTTAACAATTGGTTTTAGATTGATACAAGTACTTTGGTTGGTTTTTTTGAATTTAATTAAATTGTACGATTTAGATTCGCCATCGAAAGAAACTAATCTATCATCGTCGTTACGGTCATAAGTAATGGTAATTTTGTTAGCATCAACATATTCAACTATTCCGTTTCCTTCGGCATTAATTAAAGTACGAGAATCTCGAGCCACACGGCCTTCTAAACCTGTACCAACAATTGGTGCTTCGGGGCGCAATAATGGTACTGCTTGTCTTTGCATATTCGATCCCATCAAGGCTCTATTCGCATCATCATGTTCTAAGAAAGGAATTAACGATGCCGCAATTGAAGTAATTTGATTAGGCGAAACATCCATATAATCTAACTTTTCGGGTTCGATAATAGGAAAATCTCCTTGGTAACGGGCCTTAACTTTAGCGTCCGCGAAGTTACCTTTATCATCATACATTGCGTTAGCTTGTGCAATGGTGGTATCGTCTTCGTCCTCGGCCGAAAGGTAAACAACAGGTTGATCTACAGCAACTACACCATCAATCACTTTACGGTATGGCGTTTCTATAAACCCTAGATTGTTAATTTTAGCGTGAACACAAAGTGACGATATTAACCCAATATTTGGACCCTCGGGTGTTTCAATAGTACATAACCTGCCGTAGTGGGTATAGTGCACATCTCGAACCTCAAAACCAGCTCTTTCTCTTGATAAACCACCTGGACCTAAAGCCGATAAACGGCGTTTGTGTGTTATTTCGGCTAATGGATTAGTTTGATCCATAAACTGAGATAATTGGTTGGTACCAAAAAACGAATTAATTACCGACGATAAAGTACGGGCATTAATTAAATCGGTTGGGGTAAATACCTCGTTGTCACGGATATTCATACGCTCACGAATAGTACGAGCCATACGAGCTAAACCGACACCAAACTGGGCATAAAGCTGCTCGCCTACTGTACGAACCCTACGATTTGATAAGTGATCAATATCATCCACATCTTCTTTAGAGTTGATTAATTTGATCAAATATTTTACAATCGCAATAATATCCATTTTAGTTAAAACCTTAGTTTCAACTGGAGTGTCTAATTTTAATTTACGATTGATGCGGTAACGACCAACATCGCCTAAATCATATCGTTTATCAGAAAAGAATAAACGATCGATGATACCACGAGCTGTTTCTTCGTCAGGTGGTTCGGCGTTACGCAATTGTCTATAAATATGCTCAACAGCTTCTTTAGCAGAGTTCGAAGTATCTTTTTGTAAAGTATTGTAGATAATAGTATAGTCGCCTGTATTAACGCCATCTTCTTTTGCAAGAATAATGGTTTTAACGCCTGCATCAACTATAATATCAATATGGTCATCTTCTAAAATGGTTTCACGCTCCATAATGATTTCGTTTCTATCAATAGAAACTACCTCACCTGTATCTTCGTCAACAAAATCTTCGACCCATTTTTTAAGAACTCTAGCAGCAAGTTTACGGCCAATAAATTTCTTTAAGCCCGATTTGCTAACTTTAACCTCATCGGCTAAACCAAAAAGCTCTAAAATATCTTTGTCAGAATCATAACCAATTGCTCTTAAAAGAGTAGTAACTGGGAATTTTTTCTTTCTATCAATATAGGCGTACATTACGTTGTTTACATCGGTTGCAAATTCTATCCAAGATCCTTTAAAAGGGATTACCCTAGCAGAATAAAGTTTGCTACCATTTGTATGGCGACTAACGCCAAAAAACACACCGGGCGATCGGTGTAATTGTGATACAATTACACGTTCGGCACCATTGATTACGAAAGTACCTTTGGGTGTCATATAAGGAATAGTTCCTAAATAAACATCCTGAACGATGGTTTCGAAATCTTCATGTTCGGCATCGTTACAAGAAAGACGAAGCTTTGCCTTTAAGGGCACACTGTGGGTTAAACCTCGTTCGATACATTCCTGTATACTGTAACGCGGTGGATCAATAAAATAATCTAAAAACTCTAAAACAAAAATGTTTCTTGAGTCAGAGATGGGAAAGTTTTCAGAAAAAACCTGGAAAAGACCTTCTGTATAACGGTTATCAGAGGTGGTTTCTAACTGAAAGAATTCCTTGAACGACTGGATTTGAACGTCCAGAAAATCAGGATAATCGATAACATGCCTACTTTGGGCAAAGTTTATCCGTTGATTGTTATTGTTTGCCAAGGGTCTAAAATTTTAATAAACTAAACCGAAAATTCGATAAAACCCAAGCTACTGCTTAGGGGTAATTGTGTAAAATTTGCTATACAGCAAAAGCCATAGCCCCTAATCCAAAAAATTTGGATTAGGTTTCTATGGCAAAATTATTAGGGATGGAGATTATTTAATCTCAACAACCGCTCCTGCTTCTTCTAATTGTTTTTTCAAAGATTCGGCTTCGTCTTTAGTAACACCAGCTTTTACTTCTTTAGGTGCACCATCAACTAAGTCTTTAGCTTCTTTCAAACCTAAACCAGTTAAGTCTTTAACTAATTTTACTACTGCTAATTTAGCACCACCAGCTTCTTTCAAAATAACATCAAAAGATGTTTTTTCTTCAACAGCAGCAGGGGCATCGCCACCAGCCGCAGGGCCAGCAACTGCAACTGCTGCAGCAGGTTCAATACCATACTCATCTTTTAAGATTTGAGCTAATTCGTTTACTTCTTTAACTGATAAGTTTACTAACTGTTCAGCAAACGCTTTTAAATCCGCCATTATATTACTATTTTAATTTGTTACTAATTTAATTTTATCAAACTTACAGGTGTTTGTTAACCTTCTCTTAATTGTAAAGTTTTGACAATGCCTGCCAATTTGTTTCCGCCAGATTGTAATGCTGAAATAACATTTTTTGCTGGAGACTGTAATAAACCAATGATATCGCCTATTAATTCTTCTCTTGTTTTTAAGCTTACAAGAGTATCTAACAAGTTATCACCAATAAATACAGTTGAATCAATGTACGCTGCTTTTAAAACAGGTTTATCACTACCTTTTCTCAGTTGTTTAATAAGTTTTGCCGGGGCATTACCTAAAGTAGAGAACATTATGGTTGAAGAACCTTTCAAAATATCGTGTAGTTCGGTAGTATCACCATTAAGTTGCATTAAAGCTTTCTTAATAAGGGTGTTTTTTACCACTTGCATTCCTATTTCGTTTTCAAAACATTTGCGGCGAATAATATTGATTTTTGCAACCGATAAACTTGAAGTATCTGTAATGTAAAAATTACCGTACTCTTTCATTCGCTCGGTCAAAGCAGAAACAACTTCGTGTTTTTCTTCTTTTCTCATATTCTTAAATTCCCGCTACTGATTTAGTTTCAATTTCGATACCAGGCGACATGGTAGAAGAGATGTGAATACTCTTAAAATATGTACCTTTTGCAGCCGAAGGTTTTAATTTAGAAATGATTTGAAGAACCTCCAAAGCATTATCATAAATTTTTTCGGCAGTAAATGAAACTTTGCCTATTGAGCAATGAATAATTCCTGTTTTATCAACTTTAAAGTCGATTTTACCAGCCTTAACATCTGTAACCGCTTGGCCAACATTTGGCGTAACTGTTCCAGATTTTGGGTTTGGCATTAAGTTACGTGGACCTAAAATACGACCTAACTTACCTACTTTTGCCATACAGCTAGGTGTGGTAATAATAATGTCGATGTCTGTCCAGCCGCTTTCAATTTTGGCTATGTACTCATCCAAACCTACAAAATCAGCTCCTGCAGCTTTTGCTTCTTCTTCCTTATCGGGAGTAACTAAAGCTAAAACTCGAACTGTTTTACCGGTACCGTGAGGTAAAGCTGCAATACCACGCACCATTTGATTCGCTTTACGCGGATCAACTCCTAAACGAACATCAATATCTACTGATGAATCGAATTTTACGGTAGTGATATCTTTTACCAAGGCAGCTGCATCCTTTAAAGAATAAGCTTTACCAGCATTAAGTTTAGAAAGTGCCGTTTTTTGATTTTTTGTTAATCTTGCCACTGTCTTTAAATTTTTGTTAATTAATTGTTCCAGGGAGCGTCGCCTGTAACGGTTATACCCATACTACGGGCTGTACCAGCAACCATTTTCATTGCTGACTCTTCTGTAAAAGCATTTAAATCGGGCATTTTATCTTTGGCTATAACCTCAATTTGTTCCCAAGAAATTTTGGCAACTTTTTTACGGTTTGATTCGGCCGACCCACTTTTTAAACCAGTAATTTCCAAAAGTTGGATGGCTACAGGTGGGTTTTTAATGATAAATTCGAACGACTTGTCTGCATAAACAGTAATTACAACAGGTAAAACTTTACCAGCTTTATCCTGAGTACGGGCATTAAATTGCTTACAAAACTCCATTATATTAACACCTTTGGCACCCAATGCTGGGCCTACTGGTGGTGATGGGTTTGCTGCGCCGCCTTTTATTTGTAATTTGATTAACGCACTGACTTGTTTTGCCATTTATCTATTTGTTTACTAAACGTTATTAATGTGGAAGCATTTGTAACACTTAAGGGTTTTATATTTTGTTTTGGGTGGGATTTTAAAAAATCTTAATAAAACATTTTATTCTTTTTCTACTTGCATATAGTTTAACTCAAGTGGGGTACGTCGTCCAAAGATTTTTACCATTACTTTAAGTTTCTTTTTCTCTTCGTTTATTTCTTCGATAATGCCTGTAAAGCCATTAAAAGGGCCATCCATAACCTTAATGTTTTCGCCAACGTAATAAGGCACATTTATCATTTCGCCTTGTTGCGCCATTTCATCAACCTTACCTAAAATACGGTTAACTTCGGCTTGCCTTAAGGGTACTGCATTACCTGCTTTATCGCCCAAAAAACCTATTACACTATTTACACTTTTTATAATTTGCTCTAACTCTGCATTAAGTGCAACTTCTATTAACACATAACCTGGATAAAAGTTTCTTTCTTTGGCAATTTTTTTACCATCTTTCATTTGGTAGTATTTTTCCAAGGGAATTAATACTTGGGGTACCAAATGGGTTAATTCTAAACGGCTTATTTCTGCATCAATATATTGTTTTACCTTTTTCTCTTTGCCACTTACCGCCCTAACTACATACCATTTCAACAAATCGCTCATTATCTATATTTTATGCAAAAGTTTTGTAAACAAATTTCAATAAGTTTCCCGCCGATTCATCCATCAAGAAAACTATTAAAGCAATAATTAATGAAGCTACAAGTGTGACAGCTGCACTATTTTGCAACTCTACCCAAGTTGGCCAAGTCATTTTCTCGGTTAACTCTATGTATGATTCTTTTACGTATTCTACAATTTTTGCCATTATAAAAACTTCAATTAGCACGGGAACAAGGATTCGAACCCTGATCAAAGGTTTTGGAGACCTCTATTCTACCGTTGAACTATTCCCGTGTGATTATTAATTTTAAAACAATACCCTTATTTATTAGAAAACATAAGTCCGCTTTTAAAGGCAGACTTATGTTTAAAATATGAGTGTATTTACTATTTTACTACTTCGGTAACCTGACCAGCACCTACTGTTCTACCACCTTCGCGGATTGCAAAACGTAAGCCTTTTTCCATAGCAATAGCGTTTATCAATTTAACATTGATGGTAACGTTATCACCTGGCATAACCATCTCAACACCTTCCTGCAAAGTGATTTCGCCAGTTACATCTGTTGTACGGAAGTAAAATTGTGGACGGTATTTGTTGAAGAATGGAGTATGACGACCACCCTCTGCTTTTGACAATACGTAAACCTCGGCTTTGAAATCAGTATGGGGTGTTACCGAACCTGGTTTACAAATTACCATACCACGTTTGATATCAGTTTTCTCGATACCACGTAATAATAAACCTACGTTATCACCAGCTTCACCTCTATCTAGTATTTTACGGAACATCTCAACACCTGTAACAACAGATTTTAAGTTTTCGGCTCCCATACCTAAAATATCTACTTGCTCAGATGAATTAATGATACCTCTTTCGATACGGCCAGTAGCAACTGTACCACGACCTGTGATAGAGAATACATCTTCAACTGGCATTAAGAAAGGTAATTCAGTTAAACGTGGAGGAATTGGAATATAACTATCTACAGCTTCCATTAGTTCAAGAATTTTGCCAACCCATTTTGGATCGCCGTTTAGGCCACCAAGAGCTGAACCTTGAATAACTGGAATATCGTCTCCAGGGAAATCGTAGAATGATAATAGTTCGCGAATTTCCATTTCAACTAATTCTAACAATTCTGGATCATCTACCATATCCACTTTGTTCATAAAAACAACTAATGTAGGTACACCAACCTGACGAGCTAACAAAATGTGCTCGCGAGTTTGTGGCATAGGACCATCAGTAGATGCAACTACAATGATAGCACCATCCATTTGTGCAGCACCTGTAACCATGTTTTTTACGTAATCGGCGTGACCTGGACAATCAACGTGAGCGTAATGACGATTAGCAGTAGAATACTCTACGTGTGCTGTGTTAATAGTGATACCTCTTTCTTTTTCTTCTGGAGCTGAATCGATTGAATCGAATGAACGAGCTTCAGAGTAACCAGCGTCTGCTAAAACCTTTGTAATAGCTGCTGTTAACGTAGTTTTACCGTGGTCAACGTGACCGATTGTTCCGATGTTTAAGTGTGGCTTACTACGGTCAAATTTTTCTTTTGCCATGATTTATACTTATTAATTGATTTATTTTAATTTTTAATTGTTTCTTTTTTTAATAAATGTTTTGAGCCAACGATGGGAATCGAACCCATGACCTCTTCCTTACCAAGGAAGTGCTCTACCGCTGAGCTACGTCGGCTTATACTTTTGCTACGCCCTATTTTTTGTATTTCTTACAAAATAAAAAAACAAACGACCATATAAAGCCGACTGCCTAAATTATATCGAGCGAAAGACGAGGTTCGAACTCGCGACCTATAGCTTGGAAGGCTATCGCTCTACCAACTGAGCTACTTTCGCTTAAGCTTTAATTGTTTTGGTGGGGGGGGAAGGATTCGAACCTTCGAAACCGAAGTAACGGATTTACAGTCCGTCCCATTTGACCGCTCTGGAACCCCCCCAATTCTTTATTTTGATAGAGCCTCCTATCGGGATCGAACCAATGACCTACTGATTACAAGTCAGTTGCTCTACCAGCTGAGCTAAGGAGGCAATAATTAACTATTTTAAAGAACTTATGCACCCCTAACAACCACTTGCTTTGGGGACTGCAAAACTACGAAAATTAAAATTTGAACAAAATTTATTTCGAAAAATATTTTACTTAATTTTATCAAACAAAAAATGGAGGGGTGATATTTTAGCTTAAATATTAAATATCAGATGTTTAACAGAGATTAGTAAAGTAAAATTATTAACTAAAAACGAATGATTTAAATAAAATTATGTTAAATGTATCAATAAATTAATTTGAAGTGTTCTATTTTAAATAAAACCATATTTTAGCGTAAAATTTTTAGGATTTTTTACGGTATATATAAAACATAAATGATTAATAGAACCCAGCCGTACCAAATTAAACAGTTAATTTTTAGCGGCGAAAATGTAATGGTTGATTTTAAAAAAACCATAACTTCTTGCGAAAAAATTGCTAAAACCATGGTTTCGTTTGCCAATAACAGAGGTGGCAGGTTACTAATTGGCGTTGCCGATGATGGCTTTGTTAAAGGTGTAAAAAATGAGGACGAAGAAAAATATATGATTGAGCGGGCAGCCACGCTGTTTGCAAAACCAATGTTAGAACCAAATTTTGAGGAAGTTTATGTCGACGATAAATTGGTAGTTGTAGTAACTATTGAACAAAGCGATATGAAACCGCACTATGCCCTTGGGGATGATAAAAAATGGTGGGTTTATGTACGAGTGAATGATAAAAGTATGCTAGCCAGCAAATTAGTAGTTGATGTTTTGCATCAATCACACAAAAACAATGGCACTTTAATTACATATACAGATAAAGAAAAAATACTTTTCGAATATTTGGAAATGCATTTAAAAATATCCTTAAAAGAATTTGCTATTCTATTAAAAATATCACGAAGGAACGCTGCAAAAATTTTAGTGCCTCTAATTTTATCGGGATTGTTAAAAGTTAACATTGAAGCCAATCAAGAATATTACCTTGCAGTATAATTTAAATTTCTTTAAACTATGCTTTCGGGTACCTATAAAAAATATAAAACACACTATACTAGCAATTTAAGTTTAGCCATTCCGGTTGTTATATCGCAATTGGGGCATACATTGGTGCACACAGCCGATAGCATTATTGTAGGCCAATTTGCAGGTACTACAGCATTGGCTGCTGTAAGTTTGGTAAATAGTATTTTTATGGTAATTATGATGATTGGTATTGGAATATCGTACGGTTTAACCCCGTTAATAGCCCAAGAAAACGGCAAACACAATTACACCGAATGTGGCAAATTATTGGTAAATAGTCTTTTTTTAAACCTGTTTTTTGGATTTGCATTATATGGATTGATGTATTTTGGAAGCGTATTTGCAATTAACCATTTAAACCAACAACCCGAAGTTGTTTTACAAGCCAAACCGTATTTAAAACTACTATCAATATCAATAATTCCGTTAATGTTTTTTTTAACTTTTAAGCAATTTGCCGAAGGATTAGGTTTTACCAAACAAGCCATGACGATTACTATTATGGGCAATATTTTAAACATATTGGTTGGAATAACTTTGGTTAAAGGTTTGTTTGGTGTAAATGCTTTTGGTATAAGCGGAGTGGGTTATAGCACTTTAATAGACAGATGTTTAATGGCTTTAGTAATGTGTTTATATGTTTTAAAATCAAATAATTTTAAAACATATTTAAAAGATTTTTATGCTTTAAAATTTGACAAATTACGCTTACGGCGCATATTAAAACAAGGAGCACCAACAGCATTACAATATACATTTGAAGTTAGTGCATTTAGCTGTGCTGCTATCATTATTGGCACAATAGGTACAATAGAACAAGCCGCACACCAAGTAGCTTTAAACTTAGCTTCAACTACGTATATGATGGCTAGTGGTATTGCCGCCGCCGCAACCATAAAGACAGGGTATAATTTAGGGGCTAAAAATTTTAAAAACTTACGATTATCGGCTATTAGTAGTTACCACATAGCTTTAGTTTTTATGGGTTTTACAGCACTGCTTTTTGTAGCGCTAAACAATTACCTACCAATTATATATAGTAAAGATGCGATGGTTATACAAATTGCGGCCAACCTACTTTTAATAGCCGCTATATTTCAGCTATTTGATGGCGCACAAGTGGTTGGCTTAGGGGTTTTACGTGGCATGGGAGATGTAAATATACCTACCCTAATTACTTTTTTAGCTTATTGGGTTTTTGGCTTACCAGTTGGCTATTATTTGGGTATAACTTTAGAAATGGGCGTTTATGGCGTGTGGATAGGTTTAACATTAGCATTATTATTTACCGCAATTTTTCTTTTTTACCGTTTTAATGTGATGAGTAAGCGTTTAGTTTAAACTTATTGTAAAATAGGAGTTTTTCTTATAATGTTTAATGCAAAATTTACATAGTGCACCTAATGATTTTAAAATATTGTACCTTACAACTTTAAAACAATGAAGTTAGAAAATTAAAATTTACACCAAATCTCCCCTACTGATACTGTATATAAACCGGCTTAGGTTTCTGCTTGCCTTAGTTCTTGTCCTTTAGCTTCACGAACAAAAAATATGTGTTTATATTGCTTAATGTTAAGTGGTTGTAAATAAAATTATGGGTCGTGGTGGTAACGAACCACGGTGCTAGTTCATAACATAAGATTTGTAATCCGACTTAAACAAATAAAATTTTGCAAGTTAATAACGGGTTACAAACCCTATCATTTGGGCTTCGAAATTGCAAATCACGAAGAGCGTTTATATGTGGAACAGCAGGGTTTTTTTATTACCAAAACTCATTTCTTGCATAAAAAACGGTGTCAATGAAATATAAAATATCATTTCTGGTCAAGACATTCTCATCATGCAAATCTTCTAAGATGATTCCCAATTCAAGATTAAAATAATCATTATTGCGATTATTTATAAACCCATTTGAAAGAAGGAATGCTTTTACTTGTTCCAAATCAGTGGGTTGAGTAATGGCCACGTATGATTGTTGAACAACCGTATATAGGATATTATTTTGCTTCGTAAAACCTAGGAGCTCGTATGCCGTATCAGCAAAGAAGAAATTGTGAAATTATAAATTATAAAAATAATCTTTCCAAGAAGTGTAATAAATAGCATCGTTGAGCTTTAGAACATGGTTCATATCTTTCAGGAATACTCTTTGTTCTGCACCTTCACTTACATATTGAGAAAAGTCAATATCGTTTTTCCATAAATTTCTTTCCAATATGAACTTCTCTAATTTCTTTGTTTCTTGCTTCCGGATTTGCTTTGTGTCTTGAGTTTCTGGACTTGGGTTTGTGCCATTGTTAAGGTAACTGGTGGCTGCTTGGATAGTTGCTCCAAACCTAACTTTGCTCTTTCCTGAAATGACATTATGTAGTTCATACTTTAAATGATTATGCATCAATGCAAAGATATGTAAAATCTCTATGCTTAGAAATTAATCGGTTTTATATTCGCTCTTTAGGATTTGTAATCCTGAAGTTCAAATCATAGGATTTATAATCCGACTTAAACCAATAAAAAAAATTTGCAAGTAAAAACGGGTTTGAAACCATACCGTTTGTGCTTCGGAATTGTAAATTCCAAAGAGTGTTAATATGTGGAACGCTAAAAAATAATAAAAATACAAGGCTTCAATTTGCACTCTTGCCCGCCTTACGAAAAATCAGTATATAGGCACAGTTATTTTTTTCCAATTCCAGGTGCATGGTGGGCAACTTGTTCTTCTGTTAAATTACCAGCTTTTTCTTTAAGTAATAACTTTCTAACAGCAATTACAACGGTCAACTCATTGTTAGCTTGATTGGGATTAACAATTGCTAGAACCATTTGACTATAAATGTCATCTGGTAGCCACATTGCTAATTCCCATGAAAGTCTGTTAGCCTTTCTATACTCTTCGTCAGTTGAATTTTCACGTAAACTCCGAGCCAACGAAAAATATTCTGCTACTTTTTCTGCTCTTTCTTTCACTTTTATTTCCCATTGAAGGTCGGTATTAAATTGAGTATGCTCTTTTTGTAAGACAAATTTAATTCGTTCAACAATCCAAGTCTTTGCTATTAAAGAAATCAAAGTTATAAAAGTTGTTGTAACTAGGGATGAACCTATGATTACTTTCATTATGTCAATGGTATTCATAGTCTTTGTTTCTAATTGTTTCTAACGTTATATAACGCAATGAATCCCACCCCTTATTGATACTGTATATAAATCGGTTTAGGTTTCAATTTCAGCAACTCATCCGGTGTCATTAAACGGTGAGGAGCTTTCTTTAAATCGTTTTTGTAAAATAATTTGAAACCAACAAACTGAACAGGCTCTTTATATAAATGATTACGGTAGGTTCCCATTTTAAGTTCGGGCTCGCCCCAACCGTCCATGTGCATCACAATTTGTACTTCTTTTCGCAATTTTATGTTTTTGTAATTGGTAACCATACCTTGAGTAAAGCGGTGAACTACTAATATTTTAGCTGGCAAGTTATTGTCTTTAACTAATTTTGCTAAATACTCTGTTGCATAATTAATGTCGGTTGCATCATAAGTACCAATTCTTGTTCCTGGGCGGGCACCTGTTTTCATAGAAAATTCAGGGTCGATACCTAAATGAACATGCGGCATTTTCAAATATTTCTCTAATCGAGGTAATTCGGTTTTAAGGTTACTCAAAGAAACTTGTATATCTAAAAACACAATCGCATTATGAGTTTTTGCAATGGTAAGTGCCGAGTCTATTTGTTTCTCGGGCATCCGGTTATTGTAAAACCCATTTTTTCCTGCTTCACCGCTGGCTACTGTTGCGATGTAATGTATGGCAGGTATTGATTTTATAACCGAATCTGCTTTGTTCCATTTGGCAACTTCGGCATCTAACCTTCTCCACATTTCTTTAGGTGCGTACTCGCCTAAAGCACCCATTTTTTTAGAATATAAGTTTCCGTAATAGGCAATAATGCGGTGGAAGGGTAAAATTGCGCCATCAATAGGTAGAACATCATTTTTAACAGGCCATTTACCGGTTGTATCGCCATTAGCTAAATATTTTTGTAGGCCATAATATTTTGTTGAATCTACAGGTTTGGTTATAGATTCAGCTATAACTGCATCGGCCTTTTCAGCTATTTTTTTACTAGTCGCAGTTTTACTATCAACCCCTGTACAAGCGGTAAAAAAGTAAGTTAAAATTGTAAATAAGTAAATTAAGGATAGGTTTTTAATTCTCATTTTAAATTCAAGTTTTTTATTTAATGGATAAATTATAGTAGATTAATGTTGATACTTTATAATTAATTGATAATAGTATTTTTCAATCTTACAAATTTAGCCAAAAATATGATTTACAATTTACTTTTTGTTTTTAATCCATTCTCAAATTAGCAATTCATAATTTTATTTATTCTAATGCAAAATAAAGTGCATAATACGTTGTGAATTAAGAGTAATTTTTATTTTCTGCCCAATTAAAATAAATTGATATTCGGTTTGGGATTATAAATTTTGAGTAGCTTTTTAAGTTTCGAAATTTATAATCTAATAAAACGATAGATGAAAAGACAAGTTTTGATATAATTCCAATTCAAAAAATAATTATTTTTGCTATAAATTTATAGCAATTTTAAATATATTTGCTAATTATTATTAGCGAAATGGAAAATTTAATTATAAAGTCTAATTTAATAGTACAGCAGCAAGCATTAGAAATTGAGCGGCCGCTGGCCAAAAATATTGATTGGAACAATAGGCTAATAAGCATTTTAGGTGCTAGGGGTACAGGTAAAACAACTTTAATGTTGCAACGGATAAAAAAAATATACGGCTTAAATAAAGATGCTTTATACATTACTTTAGACGATATTTATTTTACTAATAACCTGCTTAGCACCTTTGCACAAGAGTTTAGACAAAATGGCGGAAAAATATTGTTTATAGATGAGGTGCATAAATATCCAAATTGGGCTCAAGAAATTAAAAATATTTATGATTTTTATAAAGATTTAAGCATTGTTTTTACAGGATCGTCTATTGTTGATATATCCCGACAAAATGCTGATTTAAGTAGAAGAGCAGTGCAATATGAACTAACAGGGCTCTCTTACAGAGAATTTTTAAATTTTGCAGGTATAATAAACATAACAGCAATTAACCTAACAGATATAATAAAAAACCATGTAACTATAGCCCACCAATTAACTTCTAATTTTAAGCCTCTGCAGCATTTTAATAACTATCTTAAATATGGTTATTATCCTTTTTTTATTGAAAACATAAACACTTATCATTTACGTTTAGAAAAAGTAGTACAATTAATTGTTTCCGAAGACCTTCAATTTATAGCTGGCTTTAATCCGCAACACTCCCGTAAAATTTACCAACTGTTATATATTTTAGCAACCAATGTACCCTTTAAACCTAATATTACTAAACTTAGCGAAAAAACAGGAATTAGTAGAAATATGATTGTTACATACCTTTATTATTTAGATAACGCCCGATTAATAAATACCCTAACCGCAGCTGGCAAAAGCATTAGTACATTACAAAAACCCGATAAAATATTTTTAGAAAACACCAATTTATTATTTGCGCTTAGCCCCAATAACACCGATAAAGGTTCGTTAAGGGAGGCGTTTTTTATGAGCCAATTAAAAAATGCAAACCACCAAATAAACTTACCCCTAAAAGGCGATTTTTATGTAGATGATAAATATACTTTTGAAATTGGCGGTAAAGGAAAAAACAAATTTCAGTTAACGGATATAAATAATGCCTATTTTGCTGTTGATGATTTAGAAATAGGTACTTCAAATAAAATACCGTTATGGATGTTTGGACTATTGTATTAATGATTTAATCAAATTAAAATTTAGTAACATTATTGATTAAAAACCGAAATTTAAATTAACTAATTTTAATAAAAGTATTTCAAACTATTATAAACAAACCAACAACATTGTCACAAAAAAATTATTCATTTTACTATCTTTGCACCTTTTAAAATAAAATTCCCAAAATGAGTAATACCGTAAAAATTAAAAATGCTTTAATATCTGTTTATTATAAAGATAAGCTTGAAAACCTAATTCAAACTTTAGATAAACAGGGTGTAAACATATACTCAACAGGCGGTACCCAAAAATTTATAAACGATTTAGGAGTTAATGTGATTGCGGTTGAAGATTTAACCAGCTACCCTTCAATACTGGGCGGACGAGTTAAAACTTTACATCCAAAAGTTTTTGGTGGGATTTTAAACCGTAGAGATAACGAGGGAGATAAACAACAAATTGCCGAATACCAAATACCAGAAATTGATTTGGTAATTGTAGATTTATACCCTTTTGAAGAAACTTTGCAAGATAAATCATCAACCGAAGCTGATATTATTGAGAAAATAGACATTGGAGGAATATCTTTAATTAGAGCCGCAGCTAAAAACTTTAACGATGTGGTTATTATATCTTCCAAAATAGATTATACAACCTTAAACGATATTTTAATTGCACAAAATGGCGAAACCACTTTAGCACAACGAAAAGCTTTTGCTAAAAATGCTTTTAATGTATCCTCTCATTACGATACGGTGATATTTAACTATTTTAATGCCGAGGAAAATGAACCCGTATTTAAACAAAGCATACAACAACATAGCGTATTGCGTTACGGCGAAAATCCTCACCAAAAGGGAATTTTTTATGGCAATTTAGAAGCCATGTTTACCAAACTAAACGGTAAAGAACTATCGTACAATAACTTGGTTGATGTTGATGCTGCCGTTGCATTAATTGATGAATTTACCGAGCCCACTTTTGCTATTTTAAAACATACTAACGCTTGCGGTATTGCAAGTGCAACAAATTTATTTGAAGCTTGGAATAAAGCTTTAGCCTGCGACCCAATATCGGCTTTTGGTGGTGTACTTATTTGCAATGGCGAAGTTGATGAACAAACCGCAACCGAAATTAGCAACCTATTTTTCGAGGTTTTAATTGCACCTCTTTACTCGGCGAAAGCTGTAGAAATACTTTCTGCTAAAAAAAACCGAATTATCCTGCTAAGAAAAGAAACCCTTTTACCTCTAAAGCAATTTAAAACATTGCTAAATGGTGTAATAGAGCAAGATAAAGACAATATAGTTGAAGGTGTAGATTTAATGCAAACCGTTACAATTGCTACGCCAACCACTTTAGAGTTAAACGATTTGTATTTTGCCAACAAGGTAGTAAAACACACAAAATCAAATACCATAGTTTTTGTAAAAAATAGCCAGCTAATGGCAAGTGGTGTGGGCCAAACATCAAGAGTTGATAGTTTAAAACAAGCAATAATAAAAGCCCAAAGTTTTGGTTTTAGTTTGCAAGGTGCAGTTATGGCGTCCGATGCGTTTTTTCCGTTTCCGGATTGTGTAGAGCTTGCCGCCGAGGCTGGAATTACGGCAGTATTGCAGCCTGGTGGATCAATAAAAGACCAAGACTCGATAAATATGGCTAATCAAAAAGGGCTTGCAATGGTAGTTACAGGGGTTAGGCACTTTAAACATTAATAATAAAAAAAAATACGTTTTTAATACAAAATAGATTAGTAAAAAGCGGTTTTTTTTGCAAACTTTACAATCTCTATAATAAAATAGCTCAATGGGTTTATTCAACTGGTTTACACAAGAAATTGCAATAGATTTAGGTACCGCAAATACCCTTATTATTCACAACGATAAGGTAGTGGTTGACGAGCCCTCGATTGTAGCCATAGACCGCACTACCAACAAAGTAATAGCAATAGGTAAGCAAGCCATGCAAATGGAAGGCAAAACCCACGAAAATATAAAAACTGTACGCCCATTAAAAGATGGGGTTATTGCCGATTTTAATGCCGCCGAACACATGATACGGGGTATGATAAAAATGATTAACGGTGGTAAAGGTTGGTTTTTTCCAAACCTACGCATGGTAATTTGCATACCATCGGGCATAACCGAAGTAGAGAAAAGAGCCGTTAGGCAATCTGCAGAAATTGCAGGCGCAAAAGATGTTTACCTAATACACGAACCTATGGCAGCAGCCGTTGGCATTGGTATTGATGTTGAAGAACCAATGGGCAATATGATTATTGATATTGGTGGTGGCACAACCGAAATTGCGGTTATTGCCCTTTCGGGGATTGTGTGCGACCAATCTATACGCGTTGCAGGCGATAACTTTGACTCGGATATTGTAAATTACATACGCCGCCAGCATAATATTATGATTGGCGACCGTACCGCCGAACGCATAAAAATTGAAGTTGGCTCAGCATTACCTTTATTACAAGACCCGCCAGCCGATTTTGCTGTACAAGGTCGTGATTTAATGACAGGTGTTCCTAAACAAATTACGGTTTCATATATCGAAATTGCACAATGTTTAGATAAATCAATTTCTAAAATTGAAGAGGCAATTTTAAAAGCTTTAGAAATTACACCTCCCGAACTTTCGGCCGATATTTACCAAACTGGTATTTACTTAACTGGTGGTGGGGCTTTACTTAGAGGTTTAGATAAACGTATACATGCCAAAACCAAATTACCTGTACATATTGCCGACGATCCTTTGCGAGCGGTAGTACGTGGTACAGGTATATCTTTAAAAAATTTAGATAACTTTAAATTTTTAATGCAAGAAGGGCACTAATCATATTTAAATATTTAAGAACATTTAGCATAAAAAAATGAATAACCTTTGGCGCTTTATTAGTAAGTATAACGCCTTATTTTTATTCATTATTTTTTTTGTAATTGCTATTATACTACTCATACGTAATAACGATTTTCAAAGAGTAAGCACCCTAAATACCTCAAATCAATTAGTAGGCGTTTTTTATAGCAAAGTAAATAACGTATTAAAATACATACATTTAGATGCTGTAAATAAAGAATTGGTTGCCGAAAATATGCTACTTCGCAACCAATTAAAAGCATCACATTTTAACGATAGTGTAGTTGTAAATACCGTAAACGATACTATTAATAGGGTACAATACCAGTACATTGCTGCCGAGGTAATAAACAAATCAGTTAATAGTCGAAACAATTATATTACCATAAACAAAGGCAGTAAACATGGCATACAAAAAGGTATGGGTGTGGTTTGCCCAACTGGTGTGGTGGGTATAGTTTGGAATGTTTCGCCCGATTTTGCAACCATACAATCGGTGCTCCATCAAGATACAAAAATCACTTCATCAATAGAAGGTACTCCTTATTTTGGCCCGTTAATATGGGATGGCGAGAATTCTCAAATAGCTACCTTAACCGATATTCCAAATCAAATTAACTTAAAAAAAGGAGTAAAAATAAGTACATCGGGTTTAAGCGTAACCTTTCCTAAGGGTATTGCCGTGGGTACGGTTTTAAAAGCAGGTGTAAAAGGTGGTGGTAGTTTTTTAAATATATCGGTTAAATTGGCTACTAATTTTTATGCCCTGCAATATGTATATGTTATAAAAAATATTTTTGCTACCGAACAACAAGATTTAGAAAACCTTAACAAAACCCAAGGCAATGAATAAAATTATTTTTTATAACATATTTAGGTTTATTGTGCTAGTTTTTATACAAGTAGTGTTGTTAAAAAACATAAGTCTGTACAATTTAAATATGCCATTGTTATATATACTTTTTATTTTTTTGTTACCATTTAACACTCCTAATTGGTTGCTGTTTTTTTTATCATTTACAATAGGGTTAGCAGTAGACATTTTTAGCGACACCTTGGGCTTAAATGCGGCCGCATGTACCATTATGGCATTTTTACGTATATTTTATATAAGTGTAACGGTGCAAAGCGAAAGACTTGAAACAGAGATAACCCCAAATTTAAGTACAATGGGTTTTAGGTGGTTCTTTTTTTACACTTTGTTAATTACTTTTTTACATCATTTTTTCTTGTTTTTTTTAGAAGTGTTTGATTTTACCGCAATAATAAACGTTTTAATAAAAGCTACTTTAAGTACCTTATTTACTCTATTTTTGGTATTTACTGCAGAGTTTTTGGTATACCGCAAAAACGTTAGATAATGGATAGTTTTTTTACCAGAAAATACATCATACAGGCTATTTTTATTGCCATAACCCTAATTCTTTTAGGTAGGATTTTTTATATCCAAGTAATTGATGACCAATATCTATTATCAGCAAATAACAATGTTTTAAGGCGTTTAATCATATATCCCGCTAGGGGAATTATTTTAGACCGTAACTTAAAAATACTGGTACAAAACGAACCTGTGTACGATTTAATGGTTATACCTGGCCAAGTAACCCCTTTTGATACATTAGAGTTTTGCAATTTAATAGGCATTCAAAAATCCGAATTTGATAAACAGTTTAAAAAGGCAAAAAAATATTCGCTATATCGAGCATCTATATTAGAGAAACAACTATCGGCACAAACTTCGGCAGCATTGCAAGAGCGTTTGTTTGAGTACGCTGGGTTTTATGTACAAAACCGGTCGGTAAGGTTTTATCCCGACTCATCGGCAGCACAATTTTTAGGTTACATTGGCGAGGTTAGCGATAGAGATATTGAAAAATCGGGTGGTTTTTATAACAAAGGGGATTATATTGGAAAATCGGGTATCGAAAAATCGTATGAGGATTTATTACGTGGCCAACGCGGTGTACGCAACATAATGGTTGATGTGCATAACCGAGAAAAAGGCAGTTTTTTTGAAGGCCGTTACGATACCTTAGCCGTATCAGGCGATAATTTAATATCATCATTGGATAGTAGGATACAGCAGTTTGGCGAACAATTAATGAACAATAAAATTGGTAGCGTAGTAGCCATAGAGCCATCAACAGGCGAGATTTTAGCTTTTGTAAGTAGCCCAGGTTATAACCCTAATATGATGGTAGGCCGCCAACGTAGCAACAATTATATGAAATTGATGGTTGATGATAATAAACCTATGTTTATAAGGCCTACGCAAGCCGAGTACCCACCTGGCTCTATTTTTAAAGTTATAAATGCATTAGTTGCCCAACAATTTTTAAGTATTGATTCCAACACATTTTACAATTGTGCTGGTGGTTACCGTTATGGTTACCGTGGTTTTATGAAATGTACACATGTGCATGGTAGTTTAAATTTAATTGGCGCAATCCAAGAATCGTGTAACACTTATTTTGGTTACACGTATGCCAAAATGATTGATAAATCGGGCTTAAGACCCATAAACGGTTACCGAAAATGGCGTGAAGCAGTAAGTAAATTTGGTATAGGATCTAAGTTAGATATTGATTTACCAGCCGAGCGTAAAGGCTTATTACCCACAGCAGAGTTATATAGTAAACGCTGGAAAAGCGAAAAATGGGGTTCTGGATTTAATATTTCCTTATCAATTGGCCAAGGCGAATTAGGTATTACACCGTTGCAAATGGCAAATGTTGTGGCAATTATTGCAAATCGTGGTTTTTATTACAAACCGCATTTAATTAAAGCCATTGGCGATAAAAAAATTATTCGCCCCGAGTTTACCAAAAAAAATTATGTAGGCATAGATAAGCAATACTTTAACCCAGTTATTGAAGGGATGAGCCGAGTGGTTGATAGAGGAACAGCCTATTACTCTAAAATTAACGATATAGAAATTTGTGGTAAAACAGGAACGGTTCAAAACCCTCATGGCGCAAACCACTCGGTATTTTTTGCTTTTGCCCCACGTAATAACCCAAAAATTGCTATTGCTGTAGTTGTAGAAAATGCCGGATATGGATCAACTTGGTCTGCGCCAATAGCCAGTTTGCTTATCGAAAAGTATTTAAGAGATAGTATAAGCCGACCCAAATATTATACCGATAGGTTGTTAAATGCTAATTTATTGCCTAAAAAAAATGTGCCAATTTTCATCCCTTTAGTTAAAGATTCATTAAAAACTAAATTATTAATAGATAGCCTAAAAAAACAAAATCTAGGCAAAAACTTAATAACAAAAACTAAAGATGCTGCCAACTTGAGCACCATTAAAAAATTGCCTAAAAAAATATTGGATACTTTATCCCAAAAATTAAAACAAAAAAAAGATACGCTTAAACAAAAAAACAGTATAAAAAGAATTAAAAAACAAAACGATACACTAAAAAAATTGATACTAAAACCTATATTATAAAAATGATAAATCAACGAAGCTTTTTTTTTAATGTTGATTGGGTAACCATTTTGCTATTCGTTATCTTAATTACGGTAGGCTGGTTTAGTATTTATGCCGCCGTTTTTTCTGAAAGCAGCACTGTTTTAATTGATATAAATACTAACTCGGGTAAGCAACTATTATTTGTTATTGGCGCCATATTAGTAGGCGCAGTAATTTTGCTTTTAGATTCGAAGTTTTTTTATGTGCTATCGCCCCTATTTTATGCAATTACTATATTGCTGTTGGTTGTAGTATTAATAGTTGGCCGCAATGTTGGAGGTAACCAAGCTTGGATACCCATTGGTAGTTTCCGCTTGCAACCATCCGAATTTGCAAAATGGGCAACCAGCTTACTTCTAGCAAGGTATATAAGTTCGGTAAATGCAAAACTAAATAATTTTAGTAATGCCTTACCAGCCGCAGCCATACTGGTATTACCCATATTCTTAATTATTTTACAGCCTGATGCTGGCTCGGCTTTGGTTTTTCTTTCTCTAATTTTTGTGCTATACCGCGAAGGTTTATCGCCTTACTTTTTAATAGCCGGCTTTATAATGATAGTGCTATTTATTTTTACACTTTTATTTAGTAAAATAATTGTAGTTGGTGCTTGTTCTTTAATAACCTCAATTTTAATATACAAATACAAAAATAAACGCAAGCTTATAAACACTTATTTAATTGGTTTTATACTTTCCTTAATTTTTATTTTTAGTGTTGATTTTGTGTACAACAACATTTTAAAGTCACATCAAAAATCTCGTATCGAGTTACTTTTGGGTATTAAAAAAGATCTTAGAGGTGCTGGGTACAATGTAAACCAATCTAAAATAGCAATAGGCTCGGGCGGGTTATTAGGCCGAGGATATTTACAAGGCACACAAACAAAATTTAATTTTGTACCCGAGCAAAGTACCGATTTTATTTTTTGCACTATTGGAGAAGAATGGGGGTTTGCTGGTACAAGTTTAATTATTGGCTTGTATTTGTTTTTAATTTTGCGTCTTATATTTATTGCCGAAAGGCAAAGATCTTCCTTTTCACGTATTTACGGCTATGCAGTTGCCTGCATTATTTTTTGCCATTTTTTTATAAATATTGGTATGACGGTTGGGCTTGTACCCGTTATTGGTATACCACTTCCCTTTATAAGCTATGGAGGGTCGTCATTAATAAGTTTCACTATATTGCTATTCATATTATTAAAATTAGATGCTAACCGTATGGGGATAATTTAAATTATTAACTTACATTGTATCACAACTGTATTCTCCAACAAAAATAGCAGCTAAAATCCTAAATGATATAATGCACATTTCAATAAATTACTTAAATTTCGATGCCAAAAACAATTTGGTATAAGGCCCAAATTATATCTAAAAATAGACTTTTCTAAAATTTTCGCTATCAACATTCGTGAATTCGTGGCAAATAAATTATGGCGAAGCGATAAGCTATTTACTAGCCACATGATAATAATAGCCACAAATACACGAATTTGATTGCATAATTCTAGGGATTTATAATAATAAGGCTCACTTACGTATCTAAATTATTAACTTGTACCTTAATCTAATTCTTCCATAATTTTATAACTTTGATAAACAGCAAACTAATTATATTTTTTTGCCATGAGAAAATTTCAATACTAGTTTTTTGGCTTATCTACAAAATGGTTGGATTTTAATTTGACCCTTTGCATAAATACTGTTAAATAATATTATTTGAACTAACGCTCTAAAAAAATTTAAAAATTTCTAAACCAAAAATTTACCTAAAAAAATAATTATGGCTAGCATATTCACAAAGATTGTATTGGGCGAAATACCCGCTCATAAAGTTGCCGAAACAACTAATTTTTTGGCTTTTTTAGATATTAGTCCTTTACGATTAGGCCACGTTTTGGTTATCCCGAAAACAGAAATCGATTATATTTTTGATATAGAGGATGATATGTATGTGAACATGATGTTGTTTGCTAAAATTGTAGCGAAGGCTATAAAACTGGCAATACCTTGCAAAAAGGTTGGTATAGCGGTTATTGGTTTAGAAGTGCCTCATGCACATTTACACCTTATACCTATGAACAACGTTAGCGATATGGATTTTAGCAAGCCCAAGTTAAATCCTACGGAGTTGGAATTAAGTGAGGTAACCTTAAAGATTTTAAATGCCATGGATAATGTTTCCGAATAAATAATTTTAGAAATTGCTAAAACCTAAAATGTATAAATTTTATTAGGCGTTACACAGTTTGTTAGTTTAATATCAAAGGTATCAACGTCTACAATCTGGTCCTCGGCTTCAAAAAACGAAAGCCCAATTTTAATAACGTTGCTATTACAGGTAGCTAAAAAACGGTCGTAAACCCCTATGCCATAACCTACCCTATTTCCTTTAATATCATAAGCCAATAAGGGTACAAAAACAATATCAATTTGTGATGGTAAAATTAGGGCACCATAAAGCGGTTCGGGTATGTTATATGTATTTTTAATTAAAACGGTTTGGTCTGTATAATGTAGGTGCTGCAAACTCAAATCTTGGGAATTGGTTTTTGGGATGCCTATTTTAATATTAGGATAGTAATTATTAAAATAGTTAAGTATTTCAAAAGTGTCGATTTCGTTATGATTTTTAATAGGCAAAAAAATACTTACACAACCATATATTGCCCAATTAAAATGTACTAATTGACTTAAAATACTATTGTTTAATGCCCAATATTGCGATTTTGTTAACTCTAAACGTTTGGTATGATATAAAATACGTAATTCTTTTTTTAGCAAAATTGTAAATTTTAAGCCATATTACTAATTCAAATTATGCTCCGAAACATATCAGCAGTGTGCTTGTTGCCCGAAAGCCCGAAGCTCGCTGCCAACACACAATCCTACTTAACTCTTTCTACATACGCACCTGTTGAGGTATCAATTTTAACTTTATCGCCTTGATTTACAAACATAGGTACTTTAATTTCTATACCCGTTTCGGTGGTGGCATATTTTAAAGCATTGGTTGATGTATCTCCTTTTACAGCGGGCTCGGTATAGGTAATTTCTAGTTCCACAAAATTTGGTGCCTGTGCCATAATGGGTTCGTCGCTTTCAAAAGCAATAATCACATTCATACCTTCTTTAATAAAACGGGCTGTTGTGCCAAATAATAATTTTGGAATATTGTGTTGCTCAAAACTTACGTTATCCATTACCACAAAATAATCGCCGTCTTCGTAAAGGTATTGGTAATCGTTAGTTTCTACACGGCAAATTTCAACCTCTTCATCGGTACGCATACGCAGTTCAACTATTTTACCCGTTTTTATATTGCGCATTTTACCCGTATAAAATGCGCCACCTTTACCTGGGGTGCGGTGATTTAATTCTTCTACCGATACCAGTTCGTTATTGTGTCTTAAAATATTTCCAGTTTTAATATCTGATGCTTTTGCCATTGTTAATTTTTTTTGAAAAGTAAAGGTATTAATATTTTGGTTGAGTAAAATTATTATGTAAAATATTAGTTTTAAAATTTATTAGCTTGCCATTTCTTTTTTTAAAAACACGCCCGTAAAACTTTGTTTACATTTTGTAAGTCCTTCGGGAGTGCCAGTAAAAATAATTTTTCCGCCGCCTTTGCCACCTTCGGGGCCAAGGTCTATAATATGGTCGGCAACTTTAATTACATCTAAATTATGCTCAATCACTAAAACAGTATTTCCCCTATCCACAATTAAGTTTAGCACACCTAATAACACATTTATATCCTCGAAATGTAAACCAGTGGTAGGTTCATCTAAAATATAAAACGTATTTCCAGTATCTTTTTTCGATAGTTCGGTAGCCAGTTTTACCCTTTGCGCCTCTCCGCCCGATAGTGTAACCGACGATTGCCCCAAAGTAATATAACCCAAGCCTACATCTTTTAAGGTTTTAATTTTTCGATGAATTGATGGGATGTTCTCGAAGAAATCTACCGCATCTTCAATACTCATATCCAACACATCGCTAATAGATTTTCCGCGAAAGCGAACTTCTAACGTTTCTCGATTGTAGCGTTTGCCGCCACAGCCTTCGCATGGCACTTGCACATCCGGCAAAAAGTTCATTTCTATCACTTTTAAACCAGCTCCGGTACAGGTTTCGCACCTACCACCTTTAACGTTAAACGAAAAACGCCCCGGTTTGTAACCACGAATGCGAGACTCGGGAAGTGCCATAAAAAGGTTACGAATATCAGAAAATACGCCTGTGTAAGTAGATGGATTAGAGCGTGGTGTACGGCCAATTGGGCTTTGGTTTATCTCAATAACTTTGTCAATATGCTCTAATCCTTTAATTTCTTTATGTGGCATTGGGTGTTTTTTTGCCCTAAAAAAATGTTTGTTTAAAATTGGGTATAACGTTTCGCCAATTAAAGTTGATTTTCCACTTCCCGAAACGCCAGTCACACAAATCAATTTCCCTAAAGGAAAATCGCAAGAAACATTTTTTAAATTATTGCCTGTTACTCCTTTAAGCGTTAATGTTTTACCATTTCCTGTTCTCCGCTGGGGCGGGATTGTGATGCCTTTTTCGCCGTTTAAGTACGTTGCTGTAAGTGTGTTTGAAGCCAAAATTTGTGCTGGCGTACCTTTGGCAACTACTATACCGCCGTGTATGCCTGCTGCTGGGCCCATATCTATTACATAATCGGCTTCTAAAATCATATCCTTATCGTGTTCTACCACTAAAACGGTGTTGCCTAAATCACGTAAGTTTTTTAAAGCGTTAATTAAACGGTCGTTATCTCGCTGGTGCAAACCAATAGAAGGTTCGTCTAAAATATACATCACATTCATTAACTGCGAGCCAATTTGTGTGGCCAAGCGTATGCGTTGCGCTTCGCCACCCGATAATGTGCGAGCCGTACGGTCTAACGTTAAATAATTTAAACCAACATCTAACAAAAAGCCAATGCGTGAGCGTATTTCTTTTAAAATTTCTTTAGCTATGGTATTTTGGCGTTCATTGAGGGATTTTTCAACATCATCGAACCATAATTTTAAGGTGTTGATATCCATCGATGCTAGGTCGAAAATATTTTTATCGCCCACTTTAAAATGTAACGATTCTTTTTTTAACCTTGCGCCACTACACACCGGGCAGGTTTTTAAAACCCTAAAATTATCTAAATCGCCAGCCCCTGTATCGCCACGTTTTTCGCTTTGCTCTTCCAGCATTTTTATAATACCATCAAACTGTATGGAGTGGTTTTGCACATTCCATTTATTATATTCCACAGGTACACTCACCAAATCGGGCACACCGTGAAGCAAAATATCAATGGCTTCAGGAGCCAGTTTTTCGATGGGATTAGATAGCGAGAAATTATATTTTTTACCCAATGCTTTAATAACCTGAAAAATCCAAACGTCACGATATTCGCCCAGTGGCGCTAACCCGCCGTTTATAATGCTTAGTTTACAGTCGGGTATTACCGATTCTTCATCCACATCAAACACAAAACCCAAGCCATCACACTCGGGGCAAGCACCATAAGGCGAGTTAAAAGAAAATGTGTTAGGCTGTGGCTCATCGTACGATACGCCAGTGGTGGGGCACATTAAAAATTTAGAAAAATGGAAGGCATTGTTCTCTTTATCAGACACTTTAATAATGCCTTTTGCCATTTTTAAGGCCGATTGTATAGAGGTTTGCAGTCGGGTTTTGTCCTTTTCGGATACAATCAACCTATCTACCACCGTCTCAATATCGTGTATTTTATAACGATCGAGCTGCATTTTAGGAGTAACATCTACAATTTCGCCATCAACTCTAACTTTTAAATAACCTTGTTTGCGTATTTGCTCAAAAAGTTCGCGGTAATGTCCTTTTCTGCCTTTAATAACGGGAGCTAAAACGTTTATAGCCACCCCATCAAACTTTTTAAGTACCTCGTTTACAATTTGGTCTTCGCTCATTTTTATCATCAACTCGCCCGTGTTGTACGAATAAGCGTTACCAGTACGAGCAAAAAGCAGGCGCATAAAATCATAAATTTCGGTAATGGTGCCTACCGTACTGCGTGGGTTTTTAGAGGTTGTTTTTTGTTCGATAGCAATAACTGGGCTAAGGCCCGATACTTTATCTACATCTGGGCGCTCCATACCGCCCATAAATTGGCGAGAATAAGCCGAAAACGTTTCCATATATCGCCTTTGCCCTTCGGCATAAATGGTATCGAAGGCTAATGATGACTTACCCGAACCGCTTAAACCTGTAATAACCACCAGTTTATTTCGAGGAAAAGAAATATCTATATTTTTTAGGTTGTGTACCCTTGCACCGTAAACTTCTACGGCGGTTTGCTCGCCTAAATCTATATTTTTCTCAATCATAAAACTTAATGCGTTTAACAAGCCTGGGCATAAATTGTTAGCCCACTAGCCATTTTTTTGCAAAAATAGGCAAAATGCTGGGATAATAAGCTTTGAGTTTTAAAATGATTTTTTGATGGCGGTGGAGAGGGGGTTTTGGTAATGGGTTTTGGGTTAAAAAGCTTCAAGTGTGTTAATAAGGAAGCCATCGCTCTAAGCGATGGCTAATTATGCGATGGGTTTTTTGTGTTTTTTATTTTGTGTAGGTGTTAAAAACCTCGAAGCTTAGGTTTTCATCAATTTTTTAAATATGATTTATGATGGTTTTTCCTTTTATTTTTTTAGTTGCATTTATCATTATTAGTAGATTAATAAAGCATATAAATTTTATCTTAAATATTAGTTTTGTGTTTTGTATATTTGATTTCACTGGTTTTAATTCGGCTAAAATGTTATCTTCAAAAAAACCTTATTCAAACATTCAACAAGAGTTGTTACAAATTTATGAAACTAACGTTTCAGATGATATTCTTATTGAATTAAAAAAAACTATGGCTCATTTTTTTTTAGTAAAAATGAGATCCAGTGCTGATAAAATTTGGTTAGAAAAAGGTTATTCCGATGAGTTATTAAGTAAAGTGAATTAATTTGTGCGTGTTGTTTTAGATACCAACGTTATTTTAAGGGCTATATCTTCCCGCTCACAATTTGCAATTATAATTGATAAGCTATTTTCTAATGAATTTGAGTTGCTAATAAGTAGTGAAATTTTATTAGAGTACGAAGAAATTTTAACTAAATTCTATGGTATTTTAACAGCCAAAAGTTTTTTAGATTTTTTGTTATTATTGCCAAATGTTACTAAGATATCGCCCAGTTTTAAACTCAATTTAATTTTAAAAGACCCGGATGACAATAAGTTTATAGATTGCGCTTTTGCTGGTAACGCCACATATATTGTTACAGATGACAGACATTTTAATATACTTCCTTAACTCCGCAGACCGATATAAAAAAGGAAGAGAAAAAGTCAGTAAATCAATGATTTAAAGACTTTTTTCTTCCCTAAAATTTCACTAGATTCGGTGAAACCTTTAGTCAGGATGAAAGTAACAACATCAAACGAGAATATCAACAGTTTAGGCGGATTAAATTTTATTTCCTCCGAATTTGACACAATGGGAATGCCATCATTGATAACATCAGTACTTAAAAGTCGCTCTATGTTAGCTACTTACGAATATTCTGATATTTTAAAATGTATTTGGATGTTATTTTTTGCTAGTGGCGATTGTGCAGAAGATATACATACCAATTTAAAGCAAGAGCTCTCAAATGTTGTAGGTATGAAAATACCGTCGGCAGATAGCATTTTACGCCTCCAAAAAGAACTTTCCTTAGAGAAAGAAATACATATTAGCAAAGCGAATATTACCAATGAGTTCAGTAAACACGTAAAACTAAACCAACTTAACTTAGAAATATTATTAAAAACTAAACAGTTGATAGCCGACAAAAGCTACGACTTAGATTTCGACAATCAATTTATACCCTGTGAAAAATACGATTCAAAAAAAGGCTATAAAATGGAAAGAGGCTACTTCCCTGGCATAGCAACCATCGGAAAAAACATAGTGTATTTTGAAAACAGAAACGGCAACTCAAACGTAAAATTTAAACAAGCTGAAACTTTAGAAGCTACCTATAATTTACTAAAAGACAAAGGAATAAAAATAAAAAGAAGTCGAATGGATTGTGGTTCATTTACCCAAGAAGTAATCGAAATGGTAGAAAAACATAGCGAATTATTTTATATTAGAGCACAACGCTGCCCCGAACTAACCTCGCAAATTAAAGCGGTTACCAAATGGAAGAAAACTACCATTGGTTTTAAAGAGGTAGAAATATGTACCGTAAACTACAAACCCTTTGGCAAAGATAAATCTTACCGTTATGTGGTAAGTCGAAGTGCAAATAAAACAGGTCAAACCGATGTTTTTCAAGAAGATAATTTTATTTACAGAGCTATTATAACCAATGATTTATTAAATGAAGACGAAGAGGTAATTGAATATTATAACCAAAGAGGTGCTTCTGAAAAGATATTAGATGAAATGAATAATGATTTTGGTTGGGCAAATTTACCATTTTCATTTTTAGAACATAACACGGTTTATATGTTGATAACGGCAATGTGCCGAAACTTTTACCTATATATTTTAGAGAAATTATCCCAAAAACTACCCTTTGTAGAAAACACATTTCGCTTAAAAAAATTTATTTTCCGTTTCGTTGTAGTGCCGTATAAATGGATAAAGAAAGGAGGGCAAAAAACGCTTAAACTCTTCACAACAAAGCCATATCAGCTGGCATTAGGCTAGAAAAAATTAGTTTCAAGAACGGAAAGGGATAGTTACGTTTATTCGCTAAAAAATAGGTATTGAAAATCAAATAGTTACGGTTTTAGGACTTTTTATCAGACAGCAAACTTAAAAACAGCAAAATTTTAGCATAAATGCAAAACCGAAGTAAGGAATTAGAAAATATTTTTTTGAAAAAACAATTTTTAAATCCAAAAACCATATTTTTAAGCCATAAAATAATTTAGCAAACTGCCTAATATTAGGCCTGCGGATTTAAGGATACTTAAAAATATAAAATACCTAAATATTATTGTTTTAACTGCCTCAGAATTTAAAGAAATTTTAAATTAAATGGTTTAATATGTATTAATTACCAAAATTTTTCCTTTCAAAATATCCCAAAATTACTGCTGATAAGCCAGCCACCTAGTGTTACGGATTTTGTAACCATATTTTTGTGGGTGTTCAATAATTTCTTTCATCGAAATTATGCTATAAACATAAGCAGCCGTTTCTCTATTTAATTTTAACTTAAAGTAATTAATTTGCTTTTGCACTCTCATTTGTTTAATTATTTTAGTTTCACCTGCGTTGTATGCAGCGGCAACTAAAGTCCAGCTGCCAAAAATTTTGTACAAACTTTTAAAATATTTTGCCGCTGCAATGGTTGATAAATGAATATTAAACCGTTCATCAACATTGCCATTAACTGTTAAACCAAAATCTCGACCAGTTTGTGGCATAAATTGCCAAAGGCCTGCTGCACCGCGTGGAGAATAAATATTGGTTGTTAAACCAGTTTCAACTAAAGGTATATATTTAAAATCTTCGGGGATGCCGTATTTTTTAAGAATGGGTTCTATAACGGCAAACCATTTTTCTGCTCGGTAATGTAATTTGTGCGTTTGAAGATTAATAAACGAATTGGCTTTTAAAACCTTTTTCATTTTAAAATCTATTCTTTTGTTACCGGTAGGGATGTTTTCGGATGCAAAACAAAGTTTTTTAGGCTCGGGTTTTACAACTAATGGGCGATAAATTTGTGGCGTATATTGCGCCTGTAATGTTGGGGGTTGTTGTTTTGGCTGATTATAAAGATTAATTTTTACCAATACAAACAGTATAAGAAGTTTGGCGGTAATTATTAGTTTACTTTTTGTCATTCCTTTATTTTAAGTGAACAATAGTAAAGCCGAATATTTAAAAACGCTTTACGTTAATTACGATACTTGAAGCCACTATATAATTACAATAAATGCTACAAGAAGATGTATTGTTTGCAAATATAACATATATTATTCACATTATCAAATACTTATGAGAATACGAGCAAAAAGTGCCTTTAAATTGTTTATACAAAGCATTTGATGAAAGAATTTAAAATTGAATTTTAACAGAAAAACTATTTTTAACAAAATTTGGTTTTATAGACAATTCATTTATTTCCACTTTTTACAATACACAAATCCTCAAAATTATTCTGTGGGGTTTCTTAAGTAAGAGATAACGGGTTTATAGCTTAACCTTTTCGTTTATAAATTAATAACTAAAATTTGAAACAGTAATCAAGTTCAAATATTTATAATTTTATCCCAATCAAGCCAATACATGCAACTTCTAAATTATTCTAAATGGTTTTGCAAATTACCATCGCCAGTATGGGATTTGTAGCCCCTTAAAAACTACTAAAGCATTAACTTAATTCAAATAAAATAGGTTTGAATAATCAAACTGTGGAGTTTATTGAAAAATAAATGGGGTAAAAACTTAATAAAAACCTACTTAAAATTAGTCCTAAACAAAAATTAAATTAACGATTTTATATATAAATTTATTTGTACTAAATCGAAATATTAAAATACCCGTTTTAAAGGTGTTTTGAAATTTATTAATTTGTAATTATTATCAAGTTACGCATTGGGTGGTTTATAATATCTTTATCTAGGGTAAAAATCATCCAGTTTTTTTGCTCAGCTAATTCTAAAAAACAACAATCATTAAAATCAGCAGTGTAACACATTTGAAGAATCCTGTCTATATTAGCATTATGGAAATTATCTGGGAAACGTGTTGTTAGTTTTAAAATATTTTTAATAATAGCATTGATAGCATCTATGCAATCCTTATAATGCTTCGTTGGTCTATAATCTTTTTTTAGATTTTGTGGCCGGTTTTCCTTTTGCTGCTTTTTCCAGCTATTAAAACTATCCTTTAATACCACGTTGTAAATTTCCGATAATACCAAAGATGTAACATATAAAGATGTGTTACTTTTTTTTGCAATTTCTAAAAATTTAGTTATTTGTTCTTGTACATTTTTTTTGTAATCAGCTATTGGCGCAAATGCATAAATTAAAACATTGGCGTCTAAAAATATATGATGAGAGCTTTTTGGCTCGTACTCTCTTAAATTAACTATATTAGCCATAATTAATCTAAAGCTTCACCTAGACGATCGTTAAAAGATTTTTGATCTCTAAAATAATCCTTGGCTCTTTCTATAACTTTTTTGAGCAATTGTAAATCATCACCTGAAATGTTTATAATTGAAAGTAAAGAATTTAATTCACTAGATTGGTATTTATAATATAACCTACCCACCGCAGCGTTTAAAAAAGCAGAGGTAAGTACTTCAATACCTAAAAAGTCTAAAGAAATTCTATTGTTATTAGAAAGGTTGGTTTCGATAATATTGTAGATTATACCACCTGAAGATGGAGTTAAAGCACTATCGCTACCTAAAATTTGTTTTATATTTACTAACATGTTTAATAAATTATTTAAAAGTACTAAAATATATTTGTAGTATCTTCATTTTCTAATGTAAGAATATAAAAATTTGGATCTTCAAGCTTTAATTCTATTGTAACTATTGTGCCAGGAAAATCGTAATCAAGTGTAAATTGAGATATTTTATTGTTATTTATTTCAACAAAACCATTACCAGAAACGAATTGTAATTTACCTTTATTATGTAAAATAAACTCCTGCAATAATTTTAATCCTAATCCGCCAGGTTCGTCTTTTGCTTTTGTAGTGTTTCCTTGGGCTAAAGCCCATATTATTGCATCGTTACCTGTAAATGATTTTTGCTTAAAATAGCTCACATTTGCCGTAATTGTTTTACCCAAGTCAACAAATGATATTTTTGCACTTGGCTTTTTGTTACCTGTGAAAAATTGACCACAACAATAAACATACTCACAACCTGCATGCGTTATTGCATTAATGCATACTTCAAAAATATTTCTTAAAATTGCTTTTTTTGCTGCTTCACTCATTAGAGGCATACCAGCTTTTTGAAATAAACTTTGGTCAAAAAATTCTTTAGCTACAGCCTCGTCTACTAAATTAAACTTTTGAAATTTAACACTTTGCGTTGAATATTTTGGTGTAATAAATTTGTATTCAAACCTTTCTAAAAATCCATTCGTTGATAATGATCTTAGGATAGAATTTTTTAAATTTAAAAATTTTAAATTATTTCCCCTATCTATCATACTTTCAAAGATATTTCCTAAAACAGAGCACAAGTTACCTTCAAATAATACACAATTCTGAAAATCTATACTTATACTCTGTTTAGAAAAAAATAACATTTCTCCAGCTAATTTAGCCAAAAAAGAATATCCTAAAAAGTCGCTTTTTAATTCTGATGGTATTAATATAAATATATTTCCATTTTTCATTTAGAATTATCAAAAAACATAAAACCCCTCAAAAATTAATCCGAAGGGTTTGGTGGGAGATACTGGGTTCGAACCAGTGACCCTCTGCTTGTAAGGCAGATGCTCTGAACCAGCTGAGCTAATCTCCCATGTTTCTAAACTTTAGAATATATAAACAATCTCCCTCATTTGGGTTTGCAAAAGTAATTTTTTAATTTCATTATCCAAATTTATTTTACAAATTTTAATTTAGGCTCGTATATTAGTGGCTTAAATTTTAAAAAATGGCTTTAGTAAATATTCCTCGTTTAAATCTCAACAACTATAGTAATGGTAACCCGCAACAACGCAAGCAATTTTCCGATGATATTGGAAGCGCATTTACCGATACCGGCTTTATTACCATAACAAATCATGGTATTGATAAAACTTTAATAAATTCTTTATATGAACAGGTAGAGCATTTTTTCAGTTTGCCTGATGATGTAAAATCTACATACGAAAAAATAGAACTGGCTGGCCAACGAGGTTACACTACCAAAGGAAAAGAGAAAGCAAAAGATGCAAATACGCCCGATTTAAAAGAATTTTGGCAAACTGGCCAATATGTTGAAGATGGTGATGCTATAAAAGCCGACTATCCGGATAACATAATTGTTGCCGAGTTGCCTAAATTTAATGAAGTTACCAAACTAATTTATCAGCAATTGGAACAAACTGGTAAAATATTGTTGAATGCTATTTCGGTTTACTTAGGTTTGCCCGAAAATTATTTTAACGATAAAGTACACAATGGCAATTCTATTTTAAGGGCTATCCATTATTTCCCGATATTGAACCCCGAAGCATTGCCTGAGGATGCTGTAAGAGCTGGTGCTCATGAGGATATAAACTTAATTACCTTATTGATAGGTGCAAGTGCGGATGGATTGGAAGTGCTTACCCGAGATAACCAATGGTTTGCGATTAAAGCCCAAGGCGATGATATTGTGGTAAATGTGGGCGATATGTTACAACGTTTAACTAATAATAAACTTCGCTCCACAACACATCGTGTTGTTAATCCGCCCGCAGAGTTGATGAAAAATTCGAGATATTCAGTTCCGTTTTTTCTACATCCTAAAATGAGTATGCTATTAAATTGCTTAACCAATTGCATTGATAACCAACACCCAATAGCTTATATGGATATTACAGCTGGAGAATATTTAGATGAGCGATTGAGGGAAATTGGGCTTAAGTAAATTTAATGTTAAGCTTTTGTTTTTCATTAAATAAAATTTGTAAAGGCAACTATAACAATTACATTTAACAAATATTTAAATTAACTATATTATATGAAAAATAAACTACTATTGGCTGTATTAGCCCTATCTATTGTATTTACCGCGTGTAAAAAAAACAAGGAAGAACCTGTTGCCGAAGACCCTTTTAAACTTGGTTACTCAAACCTTACGGTTGAAGAGCACAAAAAAAATCTTGAAACTTCTGGTTTAGATTTTATGACAAAGGTTAATTCTATGCCCGACGAAAAGTTTATTAAGGTAATGAAAAACCTTATTAACTTAGAATTAGAGTTAGAATCAAATAATATGAACAAAATGATGGGTGTTGCCGAAGGTGCATCTAATAAAAATATTGCTAAAATTTTAGAAGCTGTAACAAATAATGAAACCCAAAAACTAAGTGATAATTACGGGGTATACACATACAACGCTACCACAAAAAAATGGAATATAACGGATTCAAAAGATAAACTTGAAATTAATTTCCCGGCATTAGAAAACCAAACTAAAAACAATGCGAAAATTATAATGAATTATGTAATGTCGGGTATTACCACAACAATTGATGATGAAAAATTGGAACTTCCAAAATCAGCTTCGGCAATGTTATTAGTTGATGGAAAAGAGGAAATGAAATTTACATCAGCACATGAATATAAAGCCGATGGTACACCAACAAAAACAGATATTAGTTTAAAAATGGGTTCATATATTATGGCATTTAATGTAGCTAATAATACAGAGGTATTAACCAATAGTTTTTCGTTAAGCAAAGGTACAGAAACTTTATTTAGCTTTAATTCTACAGGAAATGGAAACATGAATGTTGGTATTGCAGACGGTGCAAAAGATGCAGCAGAGGTTGTAAAAAACGCAAATGCTAATTTCGAAATTATGAATGTAAAATTTTCTGGAATTTTCGATATCAAAGGATTTTCTGACAATCAAAAAACCTATGAAAAACTGCCTTCAAAATTAGAAAAAAATAAAAAAGAAGTTGATGGTTTAAATAAATTTTCACAGTTTGTTGTCATAAATAAAACTAATAATTCTATAATTGCCAAAACAGAGTTTGCTGCAGTTATAAGAGAGAGTTGCTATTCTACGTGGAATTGGAATAATGCAACACAAAATTACACCATTGAAAAAAAATGCAATCCATCGTATGATTGGGAGCCTCGTTTAGTTTTTAAAGATGGTTCTAAATTAAGTTTCGAAGCTTTTAAAGAAAACGGTTTTGCCAAACTAATTAAAGATATTGAAGATTACGGAGACAAATTTGAACTATAAATATCTATTACAAAAAAGGGAGTTTGTTTTTACAAGCTCCCTTTTTTATGGCTTTGCTACCACTTTATAAACGTTAACACCATAGCCACACCAAATACCAATGCCCATTCCGTTTATATTAGATTTTATTTTACCTGTTGAACCAATTAAAGGGTTTGATGAGTTTAAAACTTCGTCTTGAAAACTGCTCCAAAAATCGTAACCAGTTTTGGGTACGGTGGCAAATTTTACCAATACGGTATCGTTGGCATTAAAAAACGGATCGTTTTTTAGGGTTAAATTATTTTCGGGGGCTCGGTTTACTTGTAAGGTGTAATCTTTACCATTAAAAAATTTATCATCGTAGTTTGATAAAAGTGTAGGTATAAAGCGCTTGCCACTATCTAGTTTGGTGTACAATTTATAATAGTTTTTTTCGCTAGCATCATCTAAAAACTGTGTGTGTAATTGCTGTTTATCATTATTTTTAGTTACAAACCATATTTTACTGAGTGCAACTGGTTTGGGTATGGTGGTTTGTGCGGTTAAAGTAAAACCCGCATATTCAATAGTAAGGTTATATGTTTTGCCAACTTCGCCCTTTAACTCGGTACCTTTATACACAAACGAGGGAAAATAATTGGCATCTTTTCCGCCAGTTAAAATTTCGGTATTTAGGCCATCACTAACTGTAATTTTGGCGTATCTAATTATAATTTCGCTTAATTGTGCCGAATCTACGGAAGTGAAAAAAGGAAGATTGTGAGTTAAAATTACGTGTGGATATTGCCCGTTTTCAATCCACCCTTCTACCACAAATTTTGGTAAATAATCTTTTTTGCTATTTATATCATTCTTTTCGCATCCCACAATAAATAAAAATAATGCAAGTGCTACAATGGCTTTCTGTATCATATTAATTAAAAATTATTTTGTAGTTTATCGCTGGCAAAATAGGTAATAAAGCTACCGATTGAGGTTTAACGCTTACCTTTAACTTACTTAAATCGCCACTGGCCATAAAAAATGTATAAATAGGATTTTGCCTATTATACAGGTTATAAACCGAAAACGAAAACTCGGATTGTATTCTTTTTCTTTGTTTCATTTTATAAGTTACAGCAGCATCTAACCGATGGTAAGCTGGCATTCGGCTGCCGTTAAAAAGTCCATACTCGTTTACAATATTGCCGCCAATAGTAAATCTGCTAACGGGCATTGTAAACGCATTGCCGGTAGCATAAGTAAATGCGCTAGATATATTCCATTTTGAGCCGAGTTGATGATTGCAAACCAAAGTAAAATCGTGTCGCCTATCGTATTTAAACGGAAAAAGATTACCCTCATTTAAGTCGGCAAAATTTCTATTACTTTTTGATAGCGTGTACCCTGCCCAACCTGTTAGTTTACCTTTTACTTTTTTGATAAAAAATTCGGCACCGTAAGCGTTTCCTGTTCCCTTAAACAAATTTTCTTCAATTTTTAAGTTATCTAATAAATTCGTAATTCCGCCTGAAAACTCAACCAAGCCTTTCATATTTTTATAAAAAACATCTACAGATGTTTGGTAATTGCCATTTTTTAGATTTTTAAAATAACCTATACTGGTTTGATAGCCTTTTTCGGGAGGAAGACCGACAAGTGAGGGCATCCAAAAATCGGCAGGGAAATTAACCGCCGTTACCGATATTAAGTGAATAGGTTGTACATTTCTTGAGTAAGCAAGTTTTAAACTTGTGTTGTGATTAAACGCATAACGAAATGTTAGCGATGGTTCTACATAAATATAATTAGTAATAGTTTCATTTTGGGCGTGTTGAATCGGTAAATTATTTTCGTTATTTATAAAAAATGGCCCCTTATGCCGATAGTAGGTTAACCTTGTGCCTGCATAAACAGCTATTTTATCACTTATGTGTATATCATCACTTAAAAAAATAGCACTTTCGTCGGCGTGGTAAACATTGGCTGTGCCAAAATCAAGTTCGGTATCTAAAGATTTTGCATAAGGAGTATTGGGTTTAAACTGGTGGTTTGTAAAATGTAAACCAGCTTTTAATAAATGTTTATTTAGTAGCGCAGTAAAATATGTTTTAAAACTATAATCTTTAATATTAGAAGTAATACGGGCAGTATATTGGTCTTGTGCCATCCCAAAATTAAAATTATAACCGCTATGTGTTAGAGTTGTATTTAAAGTAATGTTGGGGTTAATAAAGCGCTTCCAGTTTAATGATAAGGCAGTGTTTTGCCAGTTCATGTTATTATTAATATTAAACTGAGTTATGCCAAAGCCAAAATCATCGCCACCTGTGAAAGCCGAAAAATGCAAGAAATCTTTTTTAGATAACTGAGCGTTTGATGTAAAATTTAAATCATAAAAATCGTATTTAGCCTTATTAAAAAACGAAGAGTTAAGGTTTAGTTTACTTAAAAGTGGCCAAACGGTATAATTCATAAAGGTTTTACGGGCGGCAAGGTTAATACTCCATTTTGTAGTTATGGGAACAACCATATTTGCTGCAGCATAATAAAGCCCTAAGTCGGCTTCAATTTTCAACGAATCGGCGATTTTTTTTGAACCATTTACCTCAATTAACGATGCTAGCCTTCCAACTTGGGTTGCAGGTACTCCATTTTTGTGTAGTTTAACCTCGTTTATAATCCCCGAATTAAAAACAGAAAACAAGCCCAATAAATGCGAAGGGTTATAAATTATGGCATCGTTTAAAAGCGTAAGATTTTGCCCCGCCGACCCTCCCCTAATGTAAAGACCGGAATTACCATCGCCTCCCTTACCCACGCCTGGCAGTGTTAATATAGCTTTTATAGGGTCGATTTGCCCTAAAAATTGGGGCACTTTCTCCATATCTTTTTTAGTAAAAACAGTTACATTGGCATTGGTAGATAGTATTTTATTATTGAGCTGGGTTTCGGCAACAGCCACTTCTTTTATTTGAAAATATGTGGGCTTTAAAAACAAATTTAGATTTGTATTACCTGCCACTTTAATGGTTACAAACAAAGTATCGTAGCCTAAACTTGTAAGTACCAAATTATACTCTCCGTTTTTTAAATTAGTTTTAAAATACCCATCAGTTGCTGTGGTAATAATTTTTTGGGTTTTAATTTCGATTTTAACTTTGCTGATAGGGTTGGTGCTAGCATCCTCAAAAACATAACAAGTAACCACATTTTGGCTTTGTGCGGCGGAAAACAAGCCGAATGAAAGAAGTAGCAAAAAGAAATTTTTTACTTTAAAAGTTGCAAGTATTTTTTGCAATTTAAAACTAATATTTTGGTAAGTTGGTGTAAAAGCTAAAATCAAAAAAATAAGTAAATTAAAAATAGGTAGTAAAAAATTTCTTGCCAAATTCATATTAGTGCTAGCTGTAATTTGCTTTTTCCGGTATGCACTTAAACTAATTAACAATTACATTTTTAATAGCGATGTAAATGTATGTACAAAGATAATTATTTTAGCTGGTTTTGGGGCAAATATATGTTAAACTACTGGTTAACAACTTTTTAAACAAACTATGATTTTTTTTAGGTGGATAAATTTTTTTAAACCATTTTTTAAATTTAATAAATCAAAAATCGAATTAACGTTATTACTCATATTGAATTATTAAATAAGGTAAATTTTAAGGTTATTTATGTTTGGTTTGAAAAAAAAAATTGTAATATATTTAATCATTGTTAAATTAAATATTCTACTAAACTCTTATTAAACTCTTGAAAATACGTAGTAGAATTTCTACTAATTAATTTGTGGTTGGTGGCACACCAAAAAATTTTGCAGGTGTATTTGGGCTGCCACTTATAACGAGCAAAAAGTAAAATTTCTAACTTTACAACTAACCTCTTATTAAATTATTACCCCATACGCCATAGCCCTAAAAAATTGCTTTAAATTCATAACAATTAATTAACGTTTTAATTGTTTCTTTGCCGAAACAATTTTTTGTTGTATCGTATAATTTATGTTGAATAATAAAGTTGAAGTATCTGTTTTAATGGCAGTTTATAATACCAATTTTTCTTTAGTAAAACGGGCGGTAGATTCGGTACTTAACCAAACTTACCCAAACTTCGAAATTATTATTATAGATGATGGCAGCAATAACCAATGCCTTTGGAAACTGATAGAATATGTACAATTGTTCGAAGATAAAATTTCGTTTTTGCAGCATAAAAATATTGGGCAATCAAAATCTATAAACCGAGGCGTACAAAACAGTAAAGGAAAATACATTACCATTTTAGATGCCGATGACGAGTATGAAAACAACCATTTAGAATTGTGTTTAAACCAAATGGAAAACTATGATTTAATAGCATCAACCACACAAACAATTGTTGAAAACGAAACCGATTTTTTTGTAAGCGATAAACACGACACCTCAAAACTAATTCATGTTGATGACTGCATTTTATTTGCCACCCTATTTGGAAAAAAAGAAATTTTTGAAAAAATAAAATTTGAAGATAAATATGCTGCCGATGCTCATTTTTACGAATCGGCATCTCATTTTTTTAATACCTCAAAAATAGATTTACGCACCTACAAATATTACCGAAACAACCCTGATAGTATTACCGCGAAAATGAAACAAAAAAATAATGCCCTAGTGATATAAGTTTTCACCTCAGATAAATTTTATAAATGTACAGTAAGCCCAATAATTTAATACTTGCGAGCTATTTTACAGGTGTATATGATGTAAACCGCAACCAAATATTAGCAGAAAATGATTTTTCGAAAATAGAAAAATGGGTATCATCAATAGCTGCACAAAAAATATTAGGCATAGTTTTTCACAATAGTTTATCAGAGCAAACCTGCCAATTACACACCAATAAATATTTGCAATTTATTAAAATGGAGTTAGATAGTAATTATAGCCCAAATGTATATCGCTATTTTTTATACTTATCTTTTTTGCAGGCAAATGAAATAGACAACGTTTTTGTAACCGATATTACAGATGTTGTAGCTTTACAAAATCCATTTACTCAACCGCTTTTTACAAACAATAGCCATGCAATTTTTTGCGGCGACGAACCCGAAACGCTAAACAACCCTTGGATGAACAGCCATAGCCAACATCTACGAAGTGTAATAAATAACTATGCCGCTTACGAAGAAAAACACAAAAACGCAACATTGTTAAACTGCGGTATTGTGGGTGGTAGTTATAATATTATGCAGCTTTTTTTAGATAAAATTTGCCAAATTCATAGGCAATATAATTCCAAAAATAAATCGGCCTATACAGGCGATATGGGTGCATTTAATTATTTATTGCGAACCCAATTTGATAATAACATTATACACGGCCAACCCGTAAACACCATTTTTAAAGCTTATGAAAATGAGAGTTTAAAGTGTTGGTTTGCACATAAGTAATTGAGCCATTGGCATATTTTTTTTGCAATCTATTTATAAACTAAGCAAAAGAGCGTGATTATTTGTTTTAATATAAATAATATGTGGTAATATTGAGCTACAATATTTTGGTGCTTGTTTTGCCAAAATTACAGGTGGTATTGCAATTACACAATGGTGTTTATTTATTTGTAAAATACATATTATATAACATAGCAAAAACTTAAAACAACTTCCATAATGTTTTATAAATCGCATAATTTTAAAAAAAAAAGGCGAAAGTTACAGTACTAAAATTTTCAGCAAAGAAAATAATTTTAGATTAAGCGTTTAATTATTGTTAAAAAAAATAAAACAAAACCCTAAATATTTATGTATTTTTGATTTCTTAGTGTTATAACCATTTTAAATCCTTCTTAATGTTTAAATCTTATCATAAAAAACAACTAATTTCATCAGTAATTTTAATTAGTATTTTTTTACCTTTTGTAGCTTTTGCTAAAATATTACCTCCTGTTGATAGTACATTGTTTTTTAAACCCGAGTGGCAAACAAAAGGAAAAGCTTTTAAACATACTTGGGAAGGTATGGGAAATGTAGACCAGTTTAGGTGGATGGTACGTAAGGATATGCAAGAACAATTAAGCATGGCTCGTAAAGATCTTAATATGAAAAATGTACGAGCTGTTGGCCTATTTGATGAAGAAATGCGTGTATTTGGTTTAGACCCGAAAACATGGCAAGATAAAACTAGATTACCACGTTTTAATTGGCAACAAATAGATTACGTTATACAATCGTTATTAGATATTGGTATAAACCCAACTATAACTACCTGTTTTACCCCTTATGCGATGGCATCAAGCGAACAGTTTTGTTTTACAACAAAAGCTAACGTTACGCCTCCAAAAGATTATGCACTTTGGGCTGAATTGGTAACCAAAAGCACTCAACATTTTATAGAAAGATTTGGGCATGAAACAGTAAAAAATTGGTATTTTGAAGTTTGGAACGAGCCTAATTTAGACGCATTTTGGAAAGGTGCTGATAAACAAGAATATTTTAAACTATGGGCTACAACTTATAAAGCAATTAAATCAGTAGATGCAAATTTTAAAATTGGTGGCCCATCAACCGCTAGGGCAGAGTGGGTAAAAGATTTTATAGAATACGGAGTATCAAACCAATGCGTTGCCGATTATATTATTACACATGTTTATAATAACGATAGCCCATTTGCGGCATTGTCCCCTTTTTCGGGGCCTCAAGTCGATAAAATTAACAACTCACCAAACTTTCTACCAGGTGTAATTAAAGGTACTCGGCAGTTATTAGATAGTTTAAATTTTAAAGGCGAATTACATTTTAACGAGTGGGGACGCTCTTGGTTCCCTTCTGATAGCATTCGCGAAAGCCAAAACGAAGCTGCTTTTATAGTTAAATGTATGGCAGAAAGTTCTCAATATGCCGATTATTTTGGTTACTGGTGTTTAAGTGATATTTACGATCAGTTGGGCTATGGTGCCGAAACTTTTCATGGTAATTATGGTATGTTAAGTTTAGATGGACTAAAAAAACCATCGTATAAAGCTTTTCAATTATTAAGTAAACTTGGTAATGTAGCATTAGCAATTAAAGATAAAAATAACAACATTTTAACAAATGCAATAGCCACTAAAACTAATAACTCATATCAATTTTTATTTTATGCTTTTAAAAATGATTTTAAAACAAACTCTACCACTAAAGTTTGTAACGTATCTTTTTTATTGCCTAAAAAATTTAATGTTAATAAAATAAATATTGTTCAAATAACTAGCAAAGAAAACAATATAATTAACGAATGGCAAAAAATAAATAAACCTAACTATCTTAACAAAAAGCAACTAGCAAAATTAAAAACTCATAATACTTTAGAAAAATCGAAAGTAAAATACACTATTAAAAATACTGCAAATGGAAAAACATTAACATTTGCTACCGAAGATAGTGGGATTGCACTAGTAGAAATAGGTATTTAGATTTAATTTTTAATTGCACTTGATTTTTAGGTTAATAGTTTTCTTAAATTTATTAAAGGTGTGTTTATAAACTTTAAAAATCAAAAATTAAAACAATACACCTTCTAATATTAAAATATTTGCAAATTCATTTAAAAAATATCATTAAAGTCACGCATCAATTCCAAATTATTTAACACTGCTTGCTTCGTTTATTTTCATCACGTAAATTAAATGAGTAATGTAGAATAAAAATTAATTCTACATTATTCATTCTCTGTACTATTTTCACGTTTACTGCCATCGTAAAGTTCATACGCTAACAATCGGCAATCCAGTTTACCGTTGTAAAACTCTATGCGGTGGCTGGCTCGTAAACCTACTTTTTTCGCTAAATCGGGGTTACCCGTAAAAATATAGCCACGGTAGCCTTTGCATTCTTGTTTTAGGTAATCGCCAATGCGTTTGTAAGTAGCTTCAAGTTTGGTGTGTACACCTAAACGTTCGCCGTACTCGGGGTTAAAAACTATAACACCTGGCTGGCCTTCGGGCAAAACAGTTTCGGCAAAATCGGCAACTTGGAAATCAATTAAGGTATCAACACCAGCGGTTCGGGCATTTTTTTCTGAAATAGCAACAGCATCTTCCGAAATATCGGAAGCTATAATTTTAAAGTCGATATTTTTAACTATTTGGTCTTTAAGTATGCGTCGTTCTTTAAAAAAAACATCTTCCTCGTAACCCAAAATATGCATAAAAGCATAGTTCATACGTAATAAACCAGGGGTACGGTTGGTAGCAATTAAAGCGGCTTCAATTGCTAAAGTTCCCGATCCGCACATGGGGTTTACAAAAGTGCTTTGTTTATCCCACCCTGTGGCAAAAATAGTACCTGCCGCTAAAGCTTCTAACATTGGTGCTTTGCCGGGTATTTTACGGTAGCTGTGTTTTGCTAAAGTTTCGCCCGATGTATCTAAATAAATTTCGGCATTATCGTTTTTCCAATACAAATGCACTACGGTTTTAGAATAATCGGAGCCCGAATTTGGCCTTAAATTATGCACACTTTTAATCCTATCGGCAATAGCATCTTTAACTTTAAGGTTGGCAAAAAGTGGCGTGGTAATAGTTAAATTATCAACATTTGATGTTACCGAAAAGTAACCACTAAAATCTATCAGTTTTTCCCACTCAATTTCAACCACATGGTTATACATTTCTTTGGCATTGGCAGCCGTAAAATCTTTTACACGATATAAAATTTGGCTGGCGCAACGTAGGTTTAAATTTAGTTTAATACATTCGTTTACAGTAGCTTTTAATTCTATGCCGGTTGCAAAAACACGGTCGGGCTTAAAGCCTAGTGCTTCAACCTCTTGTTGTAGGTAAGTTGATAGCCTTTTATTGCAGGTAATAATAACCTTTGCGGGATTGTTGAAAACTTGATACATAATTTGCGCAAATTACTCAAATAAAATTTACAGATTTGAAATTCATTTGAGTTTATTATGGAGATTAAAGGAAAAGTACACGAAGTATCAGAAATTATTAATGTAACCGAGTCTTTTAAAAAAAGAGAATTGGTTGTTGAATATGCAGAAAACCCACAATACCCCGAGTTTGTAAAATTTGAAGCCATACAAGATAAATGCGCTTTATTAGATAATTTACAAGTAGGTGCCGAGGTGGAAGTATCGTTTAACTTAAAAGGACGAGCATATACTGACAAAATGGGTAAAAAAGGATATTTTAACTCGTTACACGTTTGGAAAGTTAGTAGCACAGGTGCAACAGCAGCACCTGCAGCAGCCGCACCAGTTACACCCGAATACGCACCCCCAGTTGATGTTAGTGCAGCACCAGGGGAAGATGGCGACTTGCCGTTTTAAAATAAATTTGCAAATAAAATTTATTAAACGACCATCGTTAAACACGAATGGTCGTTTTTTTTTATATTTAGCAAAAACACAATCATACATAAATTATGCTTTTAGTAACTGGTGCCACAGGCTTTTTAGGCGCACAATTGGTAATACAACTTTTACAAACCGAAACTAAAATTAGGTGTATAAAAAGAAGCACATCAACCATCCCACCAAAATTAGAGGCTTTAAACCATAAAATAGAGTGGCTAAACGCCGATTGTTTGGACATTTGCGATTTAGAAACCGCATTTATAGGTATTACAAAAGTTTACCACTGTGCAGCAATGGTAAGTTTAAACGCCGCTAATAAAGCTAAAATGCTACGTAACAATGTCGAAGGTACCGTAAACATAGTAAATTTGTGCTTAGCAAACGGAGTACAAAAACTAATTCACGTTAGTTCTATTGCCGCATTAGGCAAAAGTAAAAATGGCGAATTAATTACCGAAAACCATTACTGGGATGCTTTTGATATTAACAATGGCTATGCAATATCTAAATATTTAAGCGAAATGGAAGTTTGGCGAGGCATTGAAGAAGGTTTAAACGCAGTAATTGTAAATCCATCGGTAATTTTAGGAGTTGATGCAGGG
>JAYULE010000076.1:0-14349 GCA_043763845.1 Sphingobacteriales bacterium | reverse complement strand
AATTAAAAGCATCGGAAGTTAACCAAGTAGATGTTGGAGGTTGGCAAAGCAAGTGCTACGCCGCAATGAACGATGATTTTAATTCACCCATTTTAATTGCCGAACTATTTGATGCTGTACGTATTATAAACTCGGTAAACGATTGCACCTTAAGCATTGATGCCCAAAATTTACATTTATTAAAACAAACTTTACATCTTTTTATTGTAGATGTTTTAGGTATTAATGTTGATTTTGAGGGCGATAATAGCACCAACCAATTGATGGATTTTATTGTAGACCTTAGAAACGATGCCAAACAAAATAAAAATTTTGCAACATCAGATAAAATTAGAAACGGTTTGCAACAACTAGGTTTCGAGATTAAAGACGGTAAAGACGGTGCAGTTTGGGCTAAAAAATAATAGCTACAAAAAATGAAACATTTAAATTTTGTGTTAAATAAAAAAATAATTTTAGTTATAATTTATTCTGTTTACAGTATTTCATCAGCTTTAGCACAAATAAATAACCATACCATAACAGGCTTAATAGATGCCGATAATTATTTACAAACTTTAATTGCCAAAAAAGGTGTTAACCAAGGTTTTATTGAAATAAGCGATACAACAGCTATTGATTTTAAGCCTGGGCCAGTAAACTTACTATCTTATTACCAAAATACGGAGAACAATACAAGTTTATTAAGCTGGCAAATTGCTACCGCAACAATTGCTAAAAGTGGCGATTTTGGTATAACTACAGGCCCTTATGTGATATCAAAAAAAGAAAATGCAGAATTATTTTATGGAAATTACCTATATGTTTGGCGAAGCAATAAAAAAAAGAAATGGCAACTTATTTTACACGCTAACATACCTTGCCCTAAATTATATTTAGTTAATCAAACTAAAATAGTAGAACCATTTGATAGCAAATACTCGCTTTTATTGGGGCCAAAAAAAATAAAAATGCGTGAGGATATTGTTTTTAGTACCGACGAGCTTTTGGGCAAAGCTTTAAAAATAAGCGGCAACAAAAGCTTGACCGAATTTTATAGCGCAAATGTAGCCTTAAACTTAGCAGGCTGTCAACCTTTAAACGGTATTGAGGAAGTTTTACCATTTATAGCTTCTCAGAAAATTACCATACAATCTTCTCCAACTCACACAAATAGAGCGTATAGTGGCGATTTGGCTTATACTTATGGTAAAGCGATATTAACCTTTAAAAAAAAGCCTAAAACATATAGTTATATACGCATTTGGCAAATTCAACCCGATATGAAATGGTATATAATTATGGATGCGTATTTGCCGTTATAGATAGGGGTTGGTTTTTATATTGTCGATTTGGAATGTAGGTTTCAACAGAGGCTATGAATTCAGATAGATGTTCAATTGTAAATTGCTTATAATGCATTAACCCAAATTTAATTATTTTTATTTCATCATTCATTAGTTTTGTTTCTCCATAATAGCTCAAGTCTTTGCCTATTTGTCCAAATGAATATTTACCATGAGCTAACTCATTTCTTTTATCTTTTATAGAAACTAATGCTAAACCGTTGGGATAATCGTTGTAACTTAATTCTTGAAAATCTAGACCAATTTCATTAGAAAACTGTCTAATTATTTCTGGAGTTATGGAACCTCCATAATCAATTTTATTGATCAATAAATCAATAGGAAATTTATTAATAATCTCTTCAATGAAAGTGAAACTTTTTTGTGCAATATTTTGGTGCGTTTGCTTTTCTACGTTTTTAAATTTTGTTTTTAACCAAAATTTTTTTAGTTGGGGCGAAATTTCTTGATATTCAATTTTTTGATATTTTAATTCTTCAAATATTTCTAGAATTGAATAATACACTGATGATTCAATCAAATTATATAGCAATAAAAAACCATTTGCCTTTAATATTTTCACCAACTCTTCATCAATAATTTGAAAATTTTGAGGGTAGTCAAATTTTTCAATATCCTCCAAAAATGTAAAATATCGTTCTATTTCTCCAAATCTTAAATTGAACTCATCTCTAATTATCATAATCTAATTTTTGAAATGTAGTTGATTTTTCCTTATTCTACCTAATAAACAATCTTTTACAAATTCTATTCTGCCTACTAATTTGCTTTTATTATTGGCAGCATCGGAGGTTGTATGCTTTCTGAACTCCTCTGAATTAATCCATTCATTATAATTTGGAGTTAATTTTGGATTTTCTTTTAAAGCTAAATTTGTACCCACAGTAATTGCTTCAAAACGAACTCTAGGAATTGAATTAGAGGATGAAGACTTTTTTATTCCATTTGGTATATGATTTTTAATAAATTGAAAAGTATTTTTGAATTCTACTAGTTTTTTTTCTTTATCAAAGCCTTCTTTACCTTTTTTTGAAATGAAAAAATCAATAAAATGCCTTACGGAGTGTTCAAACTTTTTGTAATCTTCGGAGTATGCAAAAAAACGTGACAATAACTCTTCTTTTTCACCACGCAATTTATCTTTAGATTTTTCGGAAGCAAATAATTCATTAAATAACGGAGATTCTACAGTTTGTAAAATAAATTTATAAAATTCGTTTTTTGAAAATGCTCCTTTTCGTATTTCAGCGGGTGTTAGATTTAGGCTACCTGTGTTTATTCTACTAAATATTTCTGCGTAAACTCCTTCATCGGCACCTTCTAAAATAACATAATATCTAATACCAATTGCGTTAAATTTTCTTTGTCTGGTATGATGAAAATCTGAAAATTTTAAATCATTTAGAGTGTCTAATAATTCTAAATCTTTCAATATCAATTTGTCATTTACAAAATCGTAAAGAGTTGATAGCCTTTGAACGCCATCAATAAGTTCCATATTAGCAAATTCATCTTTTAAAACCACAAACAATGGAGGCATAGGAACGCCTAAAAATAAAGATTCAATATATTTACTTTGTTTAGATAAATCCCAAACATGCTTACGTTGAAAATCGGGTATATAAATTGATGCCGTGGTGTCGTCAGAATTTATATATTGTTTGTCTTTTACAAACTTTTTCAATAAATCCGAAACTTCTAATTCTCTAAGATTATAGTCATACTCCTTTTCAAAAGCCCTAATTTGTTTTTCAATTTCTTCTAAATTTGGTTTATCTTCCTTTGTTTTCATAATGCACCATACTTCATTAAATGTTCCTTAATACTTTTGGCAACTACTTGCCCTAATTTAACAGGCACTGCATTACCTATTTGCCTTGCAATTACTGTTGTATTTATTGAATTGATGTTTTCTGCAAATTCATAATTTATTGGGAAAGTTTGTAAAAGTGCAGCTTCTCTTAATGATATGGCTCTGTTTTGTACTGGATGGCCAAACCTGCCATTACCGTAACCAATACAATGGGTAGTCATAGTTGGCGATGGTTTTTCCCAAAGCATTCTACCGTAAACACTTGGGTAAGATTTTCCGCTCGCTTTTTTGTGGCAAACCAATCTTAAATCATCATCCCAATCTTTCCAACTACCACCATACGGAGTTGCTTTAATTCTTATTTTATTAATAGGAGATAATTTTCTACTTAAATGAAACGGGTCTTTTATGTTTTTTTCTCCATCATTAATTTCTGCTAAACTGCCTATGGTATCTTTAACCGTTACATAATCGTTTTTAGTATGTGTTTTGGGAATCAAATTTATGGCTCCTAGTTTGGATGCCAACAAAATTAATCTTTTTCTATTTTGGGGTATTCCATAATCGGGGCAGTTAACTACTTCGTAACTAATATAATACCCCTGTTTTTTTAGGTTATTAATAAAATCCTCAAAAACTGGAGCTTTTTTAAAATTAAGTAACTGTGCCACATTTTCCATAGACACTATTTCGGGCCGAGTTTCTTCTATAATTCTAGAAAACTCATATAAAAGAGTCCATTTACTGCTCTCTTTCTCCTTATCTTTAAACATATAAGAAGAAAAATTTTGGCAAGGGGCGCAACCCACTAAAACCTTAATTTTAGCACCCTCATATAGCTTATTAAGTTCTTTCGCACCTACATCCACAATACTATCGGATATAAATTTTGCATTGTTGTTTTTTTCAAAAGCAAATTTGCAACTTATATCAGTGTCAATACCGGCAACCACATTGAAGTTTTCGATAACAAATCCGTGTGATAGTCCTCCAATACCACAAAATAAATCAATTACTTTTATCTTGTTGTTATTTGAGTTAAAAACATCCGAAAAGGATTTTTTAGGAAAAAAGTTTAGTTTCTGATTAGTTTTTTTTGAAAACATTGACCAATGATAATAAATTATATAACGATCTAAAATTCAATTAAACCTTTAAGCATTTCGTTGTTATTACTAAAGCAAATCTAATTTAATTTTACTTGTTTATTTTAAAATTATATAAACTTAATTGCCATTCTAAACTCTACTCCACCTCGTCAAACAAGTTTTTAGCAGGTATGCCTATGGTAAGTTTGTGGGTATCTAAATCATAAAAATCGCCAAGGCCAATAACGTGTACCCTAATGTTTTCAATAGAAACTGGCGTACCCATTTCAACTTCGTAAATATTGGTGTTTACTATTTCTCGGCCGTCAACTAAAATAGTTAAACCCGAGCCAATGCCTTCCATAATTTGGTTGCCTGTTATAAGTAAGCCAGCATCTTCGCCTAAGCCAATGCCCAACATACCTGGGTTGCTGGCAACCGCATAGAACAAACGGGTAAAGCGGCCACGTTGTATAAAGTGCGTATCAATTATTACATTATCAATAAAACCTAAGCCACCAGTAATTTGTACTTCACCTTTAATAAGTGCTTCTTTGCTTTGGCCTTTGTAAATCATGTTATTTGATGATGCAGCAGCCCCTGCCGATGTACCTGCAATTATAAAATTTATATGGTTAAAATATCTATACTTTATGGTTTTTAAAAATTGTGTTCCTCCTAAAATAGATGTCAAGCGCAACTGGTCGCCACCGCTAAACATTACAATATCGGCTTTTTCTAATCGTTCAATAATTTGGGCATCGTTAGCATGTTGGCGGTTACGTATATCCATAATGCCTACATTTTTTACACCCAACTGCCCAAAAGATTTTATATACTCTTGCCCAACCAGTTCGGGTATTTGCGATGCGGTTGTTACAATCTCAACAACGGCATTTAATTTCCCTTCCGATTCGTTAATTATGCGTCTTAAAATACCAAATTCAAAAAATTTAAGATAATGTGGTTGGTTAATATTTTCATCCGAACCTATATTGGTTCCCATATCTACAGCGCCACCTATAATTACTAATTTACCTTTAGGTTGCCCCACAATTATTTTATTTTAAGTTAACATTATCTACATTTCAAAAATAGTATTTTACACGTTACATTTATAAAAAAATGATTACACTTTTCAATAAAAATTATCATAAATTGAAAACGAAATTTAATTTCTTAATATCTTAACAAAAATACAACATTAAATATCCTATTTACAGATGATTATAGAAAAAATACAAGTGCTTAGAGGCCCAAATATTTGGAGCATTCGCCGAACAAAATTAATACAGATGCGCTTAAACCTTGGCCATTTAGAAGAATATCCCACTAATAAAATAGAGGGGTTTGGCCAACGACTACAAATTTTGATACCTAGTTTACATAACCACAACTGCTCTCCAGGGCATCCTGGTGGTTTTTTTGAAAGGGTAGAAAGTGGGACTTGGATGGGGCATGTAATAGAACATATAGCCTTAGAAATTCAAACCCTTGCGGGGATGTATTGTGGTTTTGGCCGAACTCGCGAAACAAAAACTCTTGGCACATATAATGTAGTGTTCAATTATCAGGAAGAAAAAGTGGGAGTTTTTGCTGCCGAAGCTTCTGTAAAAATTGCCCAAGCTTTAATTGATGGGGTAAATTATGATATTGATAGCGATATTTTACAAATGCGCCAAATACGTAACAAAACCAGTTTAGGGCCAAGTACAGGTTCTATTGTGCAAGAAGCAATTAGTAGAGATATTCCTTGGATAAGGTTAAACAACCAATCGTTAGTGCAATTGGGTTATGGTGTAAACCAAGTGCGTTTTAGAGCCACCATTACCGAAAAAACCAGCAGCATAGCGGTTGATATTGCTGGAAATAAGGAACAAACCAAACAAATTTTAGAAGAACAAGCCATACCTGTTGCCAAAGGAATGACCATAAGCAGCACCGACCAAGTGCAACAAGCTATTGATTATATTGGATTTCCGCTGGTTTTTAAACCTTTAAACGGCAACCACGGCCGTGGTGCAAGTATAAATGTTAAAACTTACGCTGCCGCTGTTGAAGCTTTTGAAATTGCATCAGCAATATCTAAAAAAGTAATTGTTGAAAAATTTATTACCGGTTACGATTTTAGAATTTTAGTTATTGATAACAAAATGGTGGCTGCCGCACAACGTGTACCCGCAAATGTGGTGGGCAATGGCGAGTTAACCATACAGCAGTTAATTGATATTGAAAACAAAGACGAACGCCGTGGCTATGGACATGAAAATGTTTTAACCGAAATTACAGTAGACCGTGATACTTTAGATTTGTTAGAAAAACTAAACTACACGTTAGATAGCATCCCAAAAAATAAGGAAAAAGTTTTTTTAAAATCAACAGCTAACCTAAGTACCGGAGGCTCATCAATTGATGTTACCGATTTAGTGCACCCACAAAACGTATTTTACTGCGAACGCATAAGCCGAGTAATTGGTTTAGATATTTGCGGTATTGATATTATGGCCCAAAACTTAACCCAACCACTAACCGAAAACGGTGGCGTAGTGTTAGAAGTTAACGCCGCCCCAGGTTTTAGAATGCACCTTGCCCCAAGCGAAGGTTTGCCAAGAAACGTTGCTGCGCCGGTTTTAGATATGCTGTACCCAATGGGAAAATCGTCTCGCATACCCATAATATCGGTAACGGGTACTAATGGTAAAACTACCACCACACGTTTAATTGCACATATTGCAAAAACCACAGGTTGCAGGGTGGGTTACACCACATCAGACGGTATTTATGTGCAAAACACTATGATGCTTAAAGGCGATACCACCGGGCCACAAAGTGCCGAGTTTATTTTAAAAGACCCTACCGTAGATTTTGCAGTTTTAGAAACCGCCCGTGGTGGCTTATTACGCTCGGGCTTAGGGTTTAAGCAATGCGATATTAGCGTAATAACCAATGTGCAAGAAGACCATTTAGGGATTTCGGATATTCACAACCTAGACGATTTACGAAAAGTTAAAGAAGTTATTGTTGGGGCAACTAAAAAAACGGGTTGGGCTGTGCTTAACGCCGATAATATACATTGTGTAAAAATTGGTAAAGCTGCCGATTGTAATGTGGCTTATTTTAGTATGGACGAAAACTCCAAAATAATAAAAGACCATTGCAAAAAAGGGGGCATTGCTTGCATTTACGAAAATCTTTTTATAACCATAAAAAAAGGCAGTTGGAAAATTAGGGTACAAAAAGTAGGCTCAATACCTATAACATTTGGGGGCAGCGTACCGTTTATGATACAAAATGTTTTAGCCGCAACCTTAGCATCATTTGTTTGGGGTTTTAAAACCGAGGATATAAAAATTGGCTTAGAAACTTTTATACCGTCGCCTACGCAAACTCCTGGTAGAATGAATATTTTTCAGTTTAAAGAATTTAAAGTAATGGTAGATTTTGCCCATAACCCCGATGGTTACCGTGGCATAAGAGATTATTTAAATACTACCGATTCGCCAATGAAAATTGGCATAATTGCTGGCACTGGCGACCGTAGAGATGAGGATATTGTAGAACTGGGCACCATTGCTGCCGAAATGTTTGATCATATTATACTACGCCAAGAAAAACATTTGCGTGGCCGTACTGCCGAAAACATAATTGGTTTATTAATTGAAGGCATAAAAACGGTTGATAAAAAAGTAACCTACGAAGCTATACCTAAAGAAGTTGATGCCATAAAACACGCCATTGGCATGGCATTACCAGGTACTTATATTGTTGCATTAAGCGATGTTATAGATAATGCCATTGATATTGTACAGTTGTATCAAGAGAAAGAATTGATGTGACCAACTAGTTGCAAACACTAAGATTTAATTAAAAGGTATCCAAAATGGATGCTTTTTTAATTACTTGAATCCACCAAAATTGTATCTTTGTTGAAGGCACTGTAAATCAAAAAACTATGGAAAAAATAACAGTTTATCCAAGAAATGCAAAGCAAAAATCATTGTTAAAATCTTTATTTGAAGAAATGAAAGTTCGATTTGAGATTGCAACCACAAAAGATGAAACTTTGTTAAGTGAGAAAGATTTTTTTGCTAAAATTGACAAGTCGATTACTCAAGCAGAAAATGGAAACACAAAACCATTGCCTAAGGACAAACAAAAAGAGTTTTTAGGATTATGAGTTATGCAATCGAATTTACCATAAATGCTGAAAAAGATATTGAAAAGTTCAAAAAATCAGGAGACAAAAAAGTTTTATTAAAAATTGACAAATTATTGGATGAACTAAGAGAGCATCCTAAAACCGGAACTGGAAAACCCGAACAATTAAAGTATTACGAAATACCGACTTGGTCGAGAAGATTAACTGACAGCCATAGGTTAATATACAGAATTCAATAAGAAAGAGTTGTTGTAATGGTTTTATCATTATGGGGACACTATACTATGGAGATAAATAAAAAAACTTTAATCAATCATCTAACACATAGCCATCACTAAAATCACATTTAGGTTCGTAGGAAAATTTTCAGTATTCTTGAACTTCATGGTTTTACCAAATTTTTACGTTTGAAATGCTTACTGCGCCTGCTGTCGGAACATTCTTTACGGTAAAACCAAAAATTATTTTAACTAAAAATTAAAAGCTAAAATAAAAAAACACCTCCTACTTAGCACCTAAATTTTAGATTGCTATACCTTATAAATTAGCAACTTACATTATATTTCCTACAACCAACAATTGCTCCATTGTAGGGTTAATGCTACCACCACGGGGTTCTAAAGTTACGGCAAAGGTTTGTGCGGCAGCAATGTTTTTCATTTGTTGTACACCAGTAATTTTACCACTAGCATCAAAAACGCCTAAATCAACGGGTTTTCCATTTACCAAAGCCCAAAGTTGATATTGATGTTTAGTATCGGTTAAAGGCATATCCATAGTTTGTAAATCTATCATAACCTTTTGTTCTTTGGCGTTCCACATTACAATCATTTTAGATTTTGGTGAATTAGTAGTACCAGCAAGTTTAACCGTTTTTATATCAGGATTAGTAAATAAGCCGATCGTATTTTCATTTATAGAAACTTGGTTTTGCAAATAATTAACCCTATTTGCAAAATTTTGATTGTTACTTTGCAATTGCGCAATCTGAAATTTGCTTTGTTGTAAATTATTATATAACAATACCAAAGCAGCTACACTTATAACTAGCAAAGTAAATGATGCGGCAAAACTATATTTATAAAAATTAATTGTTTTTTGCGGATATACCTGTATTTCTTTGGCTTGGTTATTGATTAAATTAATATTAGAATTGTTTTCTATATTATTATCAAAACCAATTTGATTAAAAAAACTTTCTTTAACTTGAGTTGATGGTTCAACAGCAAACTTTGTGGCAAAATTAATAAATGAGTTTTCGATTCTACTTAATTCGGCAGCAACAGTTGGGTAATTTTTTGCCATAGCTTCAACTTCCACTCTTTCGGCTGCGGTTAAATCGCCCATGGCATATAATTCTAATATGCCCGATTCTATGTATGTATTAACGTTTTCCAATTTTAAAAGTATTTTCTAAGCTCAATTATCCCCATTCGTAAACGCGTTTTTACGGTCCCAAGCGGAATTTCTAATTCATCAGAAACCTCAACATGCGTATATCCTTTAAAATAAATCAAATCTACAATTTTTTGTTGGTCGGGTTTTAATTTTGTTAGCAACTCTTTTACTCCTAGATGCTCTGGTTTGTAAACAGTATTGTTTTGCTGATCGTAGGTATTTACGTGTATTTCGATGTCTTGGTTTTTAGAATGGTTACGATAATCCTTAGATCGTACTTTATCAATAGCCATATTACGAGCTACATTTACCATCCAAGTAAATAATCGGCCTTTAGTGGAATTATATTGAGATATAGAGTTCCAAATTTTTACTAATGTTTCTTGCAAAACATCTTCGGCAATTTCGGTATCGTTAATTATTCTAGAAATAATTCCTAATAAAGAAGCCGAGTACATACTGTACAAAGCTTCGGCACCGATTTGCTGTTTTAAAAGCAAGGCTTCAATTAAAGCTTCCTCGGGTAACAATATTTTTTTAGATTTTAACAAGTGGTGTAATGATAAACAAGTTTTAATTATCAAACAAATGCTTTTCGGCATGATACGAAGAGCGCACCAGTGGCCCGCTTTCAACATATTTGAAACCCATTTCTATGCCAATTTGCTTGTAATGTAAAAAATCATCGGGATGTACCCAATTTACCACCGGGTGATGGTTTTTTGTGGGTTGCAAATATTGCCCCATAGTTAAAACGTGTACACCAGCGTCCTTTAAATCCTGCATTGTTTCTATAATATCATCTTCAGTTTCGCCAAAACCTAGCATAATCCCCGATTTTGTGCGTAAGCCAAAATCCGAAATTCGTTTTAAGCATTCCATACTTCTATCGTATTTTGCTTGTATACGTACTTCTTTTGTTAAACGTTTTACGGTTTCTATATTGTGTGATATTATTTCAGGGCGCTCATCACAAACGCGGTACAAATTATCCCAAACCCCTCTAAAATCGGGTATTAGGGTTTCCATGGTTGTTTTTGGACTTTGAGTTCTTATTGCTTTGATAGTTTCGGCCCAAATAATAGAACCACCATCTTTTAAATCATCCCTGTCTACCGAAGTTATTACAGCGTGTTTTACATTCATTAGCTTAATAGAGTTTGCTACACGGTTGGGTTCGTCTACATCAACTGCTAAAGGTTTGCCGGTTGCTACTGCACAAAACGAACATGAGCGGGTGCAAATGTTTCCTAATATCATAAATGTGGCGGTACCAGCTCCCCAACATTCGCCCATATTTGGGCAATTGCCGCTTTCGCAAATGGTGTGTAATTTATGCTCGTCAACCAAACTACGTACGTGTGCGTATGCTTTACCCACGGGTAATTTTACACGCAACCAATCGGGCTTACGAGGTTTTGTTTCGGTTGCGGCAATTACTGGCAGTTCTATCATAGCTTCAAAAATACAGATTGTTAGTATAAAATGTTTGTAAACTGGTTGTAAAATTTACGAGAGTTAATTTTTTGTTTATACAAATGATAAAACTAATAGTTGTAAAATTTCCCATTTAACGTAAAATAATAAAAATATCAACAGATAAATTGTATAGTAACCATTCAAAATTTAAAACACATAAAATCTACTTAGTGTTTGCTAATATTTATTTTAATGCTCCCACCATTTCCTCGGGTTTAACCCAATCGGTAAATTGTTGGCTAGTAAGCAAGCCTAACTCAACCGAAGCTTCGCGTAAAGTTTTATTTTCTTTATGTGCTTTTTTGGCAATTTTAGCAGCGTTTTCGTAACCAATATGGGGGTTTAATGCTGTAACCAACATTAACGAATTTTCTAAATGTTGCTGTATAACCGCATAGTTAGGCACAATACCCACCGCACAATTGTTGTTAAACGATACGCAAGCATCGCCAATTAACCTTGCCGATTGTAAAACGTTTGCTGCAATAACAGGTTTAAAAACATTTAACTCGAAATGGCCACTCATACCCCCAATACTTACCGCAACATCGTTACCAATAACTTGTGCACAAACCATAGTTAAGGCTTCGGGCTGGGTTGGGTTAACTTTGCCAGGCATAATAGATGAACCTGGCTCATTATCTGGAATTACAATTTCGCCAATGCCGCATCTAGGGCCCGAGCTTAGCATACGTACATCGTTCGCAATTTTCATAAGCGCAACCGCCGTACGTTTTAATGCGCCCGAAAGTTCAACCATTGCATCGTGAGCTGCTAAAGCCTCAAATTTATTAGGTGCAGTTACAAAAGGTAAACCCGTTAAATTAGCAATATGTTGGGCAACCAAAACATCGTAACCTTTTGGTGTATTTAATCCCGTACCAACGGCTGTACCGCCCAATGCCAGTTCGGTTACTGCTTCTAAAGCATTTTTAATAGTTTTAATACTGTTGGTAATTTGTTGGGCATAGCCCGAAAACTCTTGCCCTAAAGTAAGCGGAGTGGCATCCATAAAATGGGTACGACCAGTTTTTACAATTGTTGCAAAGTCCAAAGTTTTTTGTTTTAAAGTAGATTCTAACAATTCCAATCCCGGCAAGGTAATTTCTACCACTTGTTTATATGCAGCAATGTGCATAGCAGTAGGAAAGGTATCGTTTGATGATTGCGATTTATTTACATCATCATTTGGGTGCAACACCTTTACATCATCCCCCAATAAACCACCATTTATAATATGTGCCCGATTGGCAATTACCTCGTTGGCGTTCATGTTTGATTGTGTGCCAGAGCCTGTTTGCCAAATTACTAACGGAAACTGGTCGTCTAAGCTTCCAGTTAAAATTTCGTCGCAAGCTTTAGCAATTAAATCTCTTTTATCGGCGGTTAAAACACCTAAATCGCAATTGGCCATGGCTGCTGCTTTTTTTAAATAAGCAAAAGCGTGTATAATTTCTATTGGCATTGATGCTTCTGCACCTATTTTAAAATTATTTCGCGAACGCTCGGTTTGTGCGCCCCAATATTTATTTGCAGGTACATCAACTTGCCCCATGGTATCGTGTTCAATTCTAAAATCCATTTTTTAAATTTTTGGTGGCACAAATCTATGTTTTTTAGGTAAATATGTTTCCTGTTTTGAGTTTAATTTTTAGATTGAAGCGCAAATTGCTTCACATAATTTAGTTTGTTCCCGCTTCCTGCCTGCCGGTAGGCAAGTCGCTCATACTCCATTTACGCCCAAAAGCTAAATGGGGTAACCGCTCTATCGGGGCTATTTAACAAACAATAGTGCTTTCTATCTCAAAACTGTGTAAACCAAAACAAAAAAGTTTATTCAAATAAAATTGTTTTAAATTTACTTTTTAATTAAACAAACGCAACATTAATAGAATGAAAAAACTGCCTGTATATTTTTTTCAAGAAGATATAAAATACCATCTAAAAAACAAGAATGAAATAAGAAAGTGGCTCAATGAAACAATACTTACAAAAAAACATAAACTAGAAAATCTAAATTTTATTTTTTGTAGCGATGATTATTTGCTAAACATAAACCTTGAATACCTAAATCACGAAACTTTAACGGATATTATTACATTTGATAATTCCACAACCAAAAACACTATTGCTGGCGATATTTATATAAGTTTAGATAGAGTTAAAGAAAATGCTATAACTTTTAATACTAAACTTACCCACGAATTACACCGTGTAATAATTCACGGTACTTTGCACCTTTTAGGTTACGATGATAAATCGGCACAAGCCAAAACGAAAATGACAAAAGCCGAGGATAAATTTTTAACCAAACTTTATTCATAATTTTCTCCCAAATAATATATTGCTTAACTAACAAACTCGTTTTTAATACCTTATCCATTTTGTTGTTAAATTGCGGTTTTATTAAAAACTTAACTAAATTCAATACTGCATTTATAAATTTACTAAAATTTATAAAAAAATTGGATTTTTATTGTAACAATAATGTTAAAGTGTTATACTTGTATTGTTAATTTACAGTTAATTTTTTTTATATTTCTATAAGTAATACTTATAATTAATGCTTAACCATTAATTAAGCTATTTAAATTTATGTTTAATAATCACCAACTTTTACCTGTAATAACCAGTATAACGAATACTAAAACTATAACCATGCGTAAAATTTTTTTACTCACTATTGTTGCGTTATTTGTTTAAGCAAATTTATTTGCACAAATATATGTAGCAAAACAGGGTCAAACTCCAAGCTTGGTATATTAGTGTTGCCGTATTTAACAATTAAAAGCAAGCACCAAAATTTGCACACATTATTTAAATAATTATTTTAAAAATATGAAAAAGAAAAGTTTACTCAATATGTTTTACTTTGCTTTAAAAGCATTCACTACTGAAAGCTTTGGCCGTTCGCTTAAGTATAAAATGCTTCAGTGTACGGCAGGTCTCGCTCTTATTTCTAGCCTCACCTTTTTATCACTTACTGCACAAGCCCAAACCTTAAAGGCAGTACCGCTAGATTGTGGTGGCTGGTTCAGCGGCTTTGCACAGGCCGACAACGGCCGC
>JAYULE010000075.1:0-3889 GCA_043763845.1 Sphingobacteriales bacterium | reverse complement strand
TAAGCTCGTTAATTCCTTGTAGTATACGGTTGTATCAAAGTGCACATTTTTTATCCAACAAATTTGTTTGATTTTTTGTAATGTTTTAGATTTTAAATTGATGGGAGGATTAATTACTCAAGTACTTGAGATTTATTTCGTATGAAATAACCATCTATAACATACCGCAATATTTTTAACAATGTTTAATAATTTTAGCTTATGTTTGAAACAAAAGTTGGAGCTAAAACGTATAAATTTACTCATATCAATTAAATGAAAAGATTACGTATAGCCATAAAAGCTTTTAAGCTCATTATTTTCAACAAAGACATTAGTCTTTTGCTTAGGTATAATAAAGAAAATGAATTAAATTTTGAAAAAGGCTGCTTTGCTGAAGCAACAAAATTTTTGGATAATCTTAAGAAAAGAGAAAACTTCCCTGATTATATCCTCAATCAATATAAAGAAGTACTAACGGATTATAACCATAAAATCTAAAAAATCAAATTTTTAATTTCTTAAATTATTTTTTATAATTTAAAATTTAAATTTCGAAAATGAAATTATTATTTAATACAAATGATTTGCCCATATTTAAAAAATTGTACCTTTCAGGTTGCACACCGCCTTATAATTTATTTTACAATCGGTCAAAAAAAAACTAAAGAAATAACCTGAATTTGAAATTACTTAAGGTTTGAAGTAAACGCGATTGAATAGCTCACCAGATGAAACTTCAACTTCTTTAAATATGAGTTCTTCTATATCAAACTTACCATCAAGCCAATCTTTAGCATCAATAGCTGATTGCCACAATGCATTATCAGGCTGTTCGTGAAACATTTCGGTGAGTGTTAAATACGAAGAATTAATCCAAATTTTAGATCTATTATTCTTGATAACATCAAGCATTCCTAAAATTTGTTTTCGGTTATCGTTTCCGAAACAATTAAACGGGGCACAGGTAAAATAGTTCCTTTCGAGCTTATCTATAGCATTTTGAATTTCTAAATTATTGCGGTTCATTTTGGTGGTTTAAATACAATAATTTATACGCAATTATTAATTTTTTGTTTCAAAAAAAAAATCAATAATTTATTTTTTAAAATTGTATGACAAAGATAATGAAAATTATATAGTAAAATTGCTGCATAAGTTACTGCTATTTAATTTCGTTAGTGTAATTGGCCATTAAATGTATAAAGGAATTAGGTTATTTTAATATAATAACTTTTGAGATTTTTATGCCTGGAGAACTTTCAAATATAAGTAAGTAAAAGCCAACGGTCCTACTTGCATCAATAAAAAAATTTGTACTGTACGAGCCATTAAAGTTAGCAATCGTCTTAATTTTTTTTAATTGCCTACCTGTGTTGTTATACAGGGAGATATTTACGTTTTGTTGAGGTTTTAAATTTTGTATATCTACAAATATATGCTCGCCGTAATTGGGGTTGGGATAAACTGTTAGCACAGGAAACGAGTTAATTTTACTGCTGGATTTTGGAGTTATATTTTTAGTTATAAGCCCACTTTCTGAGATTATATTGTCAATCTGCACATCTTTTATCGAATCGTCTATGCTTGTTACCCTTACCCAAGCAATAATAGAACTATCGGAGGCTGATGTTGCGTTTATCTTAAACGATACTAAACTATTTTTTTTAACAATTAAAGGATGATTAATGGAGGGTAATTGTAGCCCTACAATTTGAAATTTATCTGCTTTTTCGCCAATCAGCCTAATATCTTTAACTTTTAAATTACCTTCGCCTTCATTTGATATCGTAATCCAATAATTTTTGCTATCATTTTGGTTAACTGGTGGTATTAAATTTGATGCAAGAGATAGCTTGGCAGTAAGTGGTAAAGGCTGTAACTGCGCTTTTAACAAAACTATTTGGGCTGTGAGATTTGGGTTATCATTCCAATTAAACTCCGCAATGTATAAATTACCGTTTGTTACATCTTCAACAATATCCAACGGATTGGTAAAACCCGACATTCCAACTAAACCACTATTACTAGACCCGGTAGTTACCTTAATAATGTCGTAGATACGATCATCACCGTTTAAGTAAGTTGTTTTTGTGGTTGAACCTGGTTTCATTACCACAATATCTCCCCCGCCACTAAAGCGGCACACCAATAGTTTACCTTTTAAAGCACCGTTAAAGTTATTACTTTTGTATTCTAAAACCCCGTTGGGTGAGTGGTTTAAGCCAAAACTGTAGGCTGCTCTATAATTACTATCTGGGTTAACGGTTTGAGAATACAAAGGATTGTCGGCAAACCCCCGATTAAGCACATATTCCCCTCTTAGTGGGTTAGGGTGACCAAAAAAGCCCACTGGTTTATCTGGATTTACCCTAAACAGCCAATCTTCCTGTACTTTTATTCCATTTGTGCTTTCTACAACTGGCCCATTATAAAAAGTACCATTAGGGCGTCTAGTGCCAAAAACGGATGCTGGTGAATTACCACCGCCACCCGAGCCGTTTGTTGGTAGATAAAGCTGCCCATTTGTATGCCATAGTAAATCGTAAGCATTACGCACACCAGAAGCATAAATGGTTAATGGTGAATTGGTGCTATAAGGGTTGTAAGTGCCATCATTCATTAAGGGAGATATGGCGGAGGCGGCATTAATTAAAGACTGATTTGCAGTAGTTTGCACATTCAAAGGCAACACCATTGCGTTCAATTTGTTTTTGTTTAAACGCAAAATTGTGCCTGATAATAGTGTTTCGTCACGCTGCCAATCAGCATCATAATCGCCTGCCGAGGTATTACTACCTTGGCAAATATACAGTGCACTATCTGGTCCAAATGCTATGCTATTTACAAGGTGGTCGCGGGTAGAGCGTGGGAGTTTAGTAATCATCAATTGCTCGTTTTGTAAGCTATCGCCATGTAAGCGAGAAATGTTACCATCAAATGGGGGTGCAGCCATTAATCCACCCGAAGAATGAGACAACCATAACACTAAATTACTTGCAGTAGAAGATGGGTCGAACGCCAATCCAATAGCTGTGCGACTACCATAAATGTTTGTTAAAGTTTTAATAGTTTGTTTGTTAGATAAGGTACCATCTGTGTTGTTTACGGTAAAACGTTCAATAAGCCCATCAAACCTTAAAGCATAAAATTTACCATCGGGGCCAAAAGCCAACGATGAGTATTTGATGTTTTGTGTACCAGCTATGGGTATTTTTTTAAATTGTGCATTTAAAAAGGTACTAGAATCAACAACTGCTGGTCCGGTTGTAAATTTCATTTCGTAGGGTGTAAATGCTGCCCCCGAATAAGATTTAACTCCTGATGAAATTACAAATTTATATTGCGTATAAGGCTCTAGGCTGCTTAAAGGTGAAAAACTAATTGCATCGCCCCCACCCGTTCCTTGTACGGTACCTTTAACCTGATTAAACAATGTATCACGTTTCTTTAATAATTTTACCGTGTTATCATTTATGGTTTGGTTATTTATACCTCCTAAATACCCAGTAACAGCGGGCACATATAAACTGTTTGCAGCAATGCTAACTGTGGAAAGACTAACTTCACTTGCACCACTACTGGGTGTGGTTGAAAGCACATAAGGTCTAGCATTATCAACTATATTTAATTGTATATTAATTTCGGCACTTGTAAATAAAGCCGATGTTGCCCTAATAGTAGCGTAATAAATGCCATTATTTAAATTTTTTGCTGCGGAGTAATTTAAAATAATTTTAGGTTGAATACCGGTTACGTTAGCAGCGGTAGTTATCCAAGTTGGGCTACCAGCCGGAAAAGTAATGCTAATTTGATAGGCCCTTGCTTGGTTATTTGAACTGCTTAGTATTTGTGAAAGAAAAGTGTTTTGATTTGTACCTTTTAGCAGTGTTAAATTTTTATAACCCGT
>JAYULE010000074.1:0-3916 GCA_043763845.1 Sphingobacteriales bacterium | reverse complement strand
TTAGGTACTGGCAAAGCAAACAATGGTTTATTGGCTGCAAAATGGTTGTTTGGCACTCCAGCAAAAAATTTGAAAGCAAAAGTAGATGCCACTTTAACTGCTACTAAAACCAGCTTTACAAACTTTAACAATTTTATATTCGACGACCCTACAAACGCATTTACCACCGAAAGTAAAAATATTTTCGAAGGTAACTTGAACGATGACGGCGTAGCAAATCTAACAGCAACTTTAAGTACAAACACCAATGCACCAGGTGTGTTACAAGCTAATTTTAGTACCAAAGTTTTTGAAGCTGGCGGTAATTTCAGTATCGATAATTTTAGTATGCCTTATCACAGTTATACCTCATACGTAGGTTTACGCACACCAGAAGGCGATAAACTTAGCGGAATGTTGTTAAGCGGCCAAAATCATACCATCGAAATTGCAAATGTAAATACCGATGGCAAATTATTGGCTGGCAAGCAAAATGTGGAAGTAGAATTATTTAAAATAGAATGGCGTTGGTGGTGGGATGCTGGCGATGAAGGCTTAAGTAATTTTACCCAAAATAATTACAATCAACTGCAACAAAAACAAAATATTACCTTAATTAATGGCAAAGGCAACTGGAATTTAAACATTGCTGGCCAAGAATGGGGCCGATATTTAATTAGAATTAAAGATTTAGCAAGCGGCCACATAACCGGAAAAACCGTTTATGTAGATTATGCAGGTTGGGCACAACGCGAACAACAAAACAACCCAACCGATGCCGCAATGCTATCGTTTACAGCCGATAAAGAAAAATATAATGTTGGCGAAGATGTAGTTTTAACTGTACCAGGTAGTAAAAATGGCAGGTGCTTAATTAGCATAGAAACTGGAAGCAAAGTTTTAAAAACTTGGTGGACAAAAACCCAACAAGGGCCAAACAAAATCACTTTTAAAGTAGATAAAGAAATGGCACCCAACGTGTTTGTAAACATAACCTTACTGCAACCGCATTCGCAAACGGTAAACGATTTGCCTATACGAATGTATGGTTTAATACCGATTTTGGTAGAAGACCCGCAAACCATTTTAAAACCAATTATTACAATGGCAAGTGTTATACAACCCGAAACCAATAGCACCATTTACATAAGCGAAGCCAATGGCAAAACAATTACATATACCATTGCCTTGGTTGACGATGGTTTGCTGGATTTAACTCGTTACCAAACCCCAAACCCACATAGTGTTTTTTATGCTAGGGAGGCTTTGGGCGTAAAAACTTGGGACTTGTTTGATAATGTTGTTGGTGCCTGGGGCGGCGATTTAATGCGCATTTTAAGCATTGGTGGTGATGGTAGCATAAACCGAAACGTAAACCCCGCCAAAGCAAATCGGTTTAAAGCGGTGGTAAAATATATGGGGCCTTTTACATTGGCAGCAGGACAAAAAGCGGCCCACACTTTTAAATTACCACAATATATAGGCTCGGTTAGGGCAATGGTGGTTGCTGGCGGCAATGGTGCTTATGGCCAAGCCGAAAAAACGGTTGAAGTTAAAAAACCTTTAATGTTGTTAGCTACCCTACCCCGTGTGGCTGGGCCAAGCGAAAGTTTCAAACTTCCTATTACCATTTTTGCAATGGATAGAAATATTAAAAATGTTAACTTAACTATTGTAACCAACAATTTATTGGTAGCATCAAACCAAAAACAAAATATTGTATTTAGCCAAAATGGCGAGAAAATGGCTTTCGCCGATATAACCGTAGGCAACTCAACGGGCATAGCAAAACTTAAAATTATTGCCCAAAGTGGTAAACACAAAGCAGTTTACGATGTAGAAATGGATATTAGAAATCCTAACCCTTACATAACTAAAGTAGATGGAGCACAAATTTTAGGCGGTAAAAATTGGTCGGCTAGTTTTGCACCTATTGGCATTTCAGGTTCCAATAATGCACAATTAGAGGTTTCGAGCATTCCCGCCTTAAATTTAAGTAAGCGTTTAAACTATCTGATACAATACCCACATGGCTGTGTAGAGCAAATTGTTTCGGCAGCTTTTCCGCAATTGGTATTAAACCAGTTAATCGATGTCTCGGGATCGCAGAAAGCACAAATAGAACGAAATATAAAATTGGCTTTGATAAAATTACGGTCGTTTCAAACACTTGAAGGAGGTTTTGGTTATTGGCCTGGCGATAACAAAGCTGATGAATGGGGAACTAATTATGCGGGTAATTTTCTAATTGAAGCACAAAATTTGGGCTATAGTTTGCCACCTGCAATGCTGGTACAATGGCAAAATTACCAACGCAACACAGCCAATGCTTATACGCCCAAAAGCGATAATTTTTATGGTGGCGATTTAACGCAAGCCTACCGTTTATATGTTTTGGCATTAGCAAAAGCCCCAGAAATTGGTGCAATGAACCGCTTACGAGAGTTTGCTTATTTGTCGGTAGCTGCAAAATGGCGTTTGGCGGCGGCTTACCAACTTATTGGGCAAAAGGATATTGCGCTAAAACTCATTAAAGGTTTAAATACCAGTGTACAACCTTATCAGCAAATGGCTTACACATTCGGTAACAATATGCGAGATGAAGGTATGATTTTAGAAACCTTAACTCAATTGGGATTAAAAAACAAAGCTGCCGCATTGGTAAATACTTTGGCGGCTAAGCTTTCGCAAGATGAATGGTATAGCACCCAAACCACGGCTTATGCGCTAATTGCAATTGCAAAATATTGTGGGGTAAATAAAAATGGGGCAAAAATAAATATGGTTTATAGCCTTAACGGCGATAAAAAAGATGTTAACCTAAATTCTTTCATCCAAAAAATACCATTCGATTTTAAAAGTGGTAAAACCAATATTAGCATTAGCAATAAAGGCAGTAATTTATTGTATATAAGGGTAATACGCCAAGGCCAATCACCACAAGGGATTAATCCACCCATTAATAACAAGCCAGATATTTTAAATATGAGTATTGTATATAAAACCTTAAAAGCTAAAATACTAAACCCAAGTGTTTTGCCGCAAGGAACAGATTTTGTAGCCGAAGTAACACTAAACAATCCCGGCAAACGGGGCTTTTACCAACAAATGGCACTTACACAAATTTTTCCATCGGGTTGGGAAATTATAAACACACGTTTAAATGATGCTTCAATAATTGAAGGAAAATCTTCTTACACCTATCGAGATATTAGGGATGACAGGGTTTTAACCTACTTTAACATCGCCGAAAGGCAAACTTTAATTTACCAAGTTTTATTAAATGCCGCCTATTTGGGAAAATATTATTTGCCTACCGTAAGTTGCGAAGCTATGTACAATAACAATATACAGGCTTTGGAAGCAGGTAAATGGGTGCAGGTGGTTAAGTAGTTGTAATTAACTGGAAATTTGATTGGGTAATAAAAACTTTAAGTACTGAGTGAAAAAAATATTTAAAAGTGATTTTAAAATTTTGCACATTGCCTGATTTCATCATCAAAAGTATAAGGAATATTAGTACCGCTATTAATTTGATTGATAGATTCTTCTAGGCGATTTCGGTTAGCGGCTGTAGATAATAAATGTGCGGTTTCGTTTGGCGAGTTGTTTTCTTTTATAGAAATAATAACAACAGCATCATTCTCGTTGTTATTACGAGGTATTACAACAATATCATCGGTATTGGTCACAGCATCTAAATAAGTTTCCATATTATTGCGCAATGCGGATATAGTTATAGCTTTCATGAACTACTTGTATAATTTGATGTACGTTCAAATGTACGTAAATGGTACAAAAAAAAATTAATTATTTCCCGTAATTATTAGGAGAAATTTCATATCTGTCCGAACGGTTTTGAGTATTTTCTTAATAAGTGCCATACGGAGCTCTAAAGATAGTTTTCAAGTCCAAAATCATTGAAAATATGTTAAAA
>JAYULE010000073.1:0-3920 GCA_043763845.1 Sphingobacteriales bacterium | reverse complement strand
TTTGTTGCCGTGTGTAAATCTAGGTTTTCGGCAAAAATACTTAACCCAAAAGCATCTCGTTGGCGTTTTAAAAGCTGCATTAAGCATGCAGCCGCCATTACCGAAAACTTAAATTTGCTTAATCCTTTATCGGGATAAAACATTGATGACGATGCATCTATAACTATTTGGCAACGTAGGTTGGTTTCTTCTTCAAATCGTTTTACAAAAAGTTTATCGGTACGGGCAAATAGTTTCCAATCAATATTTTTTATAGAATCGCCTTGGTTATACAAACGGTGTTCGGCAAACTCAACCGAAAAACCATGAAACGGGCTTTTATGCAAACCTGTAATAAAGCCTTCAACTACTTGTTGGGCTAATAATTCCAGGTTTGCAAAACCGTTTATTTGTGTAAAATCTATTTGTTGTTCGGTCATTTCATCCCACCAAAAAACCTAACGCTTTTTAAATACAATCATTGCCAAAGGTGGTAAATCGGCAATAATAGAATGCGCTTTACCGTGAATACCATGGGCTTCGCTAATTTTATCTTGATTGGCTATATGTCCACTTCCCCAATATTGGGTACTATCCGAGTTAAAAATCTCTTTCCAAACGCCAGCTTGGGTTACCCCGAAACGGTAATGTTTACGAGGTACAGGTGTTAGGTTTATAGCAACTATTAAATCGTTGTGCGCATGGTTACCTTTACGGGCATAAACCAAAACAGAGTTTGTGGCATCATCGTTAACAATCCATTCAAAACCAGCCGACTCAAACGATTTTTCGTACAAAGCAGGTTCAGATTTGTACAATAAGTTTAATGCTTTTACAAATTTACTCATCCCAACGTGTGGGCTAAATTGCAGTAAGTGCCAATCTAACGATTGTTCTAAATTCCACTCCGATGTTTGCCCAAACTCATCGCCCATAAACATTAATTTAGTACCTGGGTGGGTAAACATATAAGCGTATAATGCCCTTAAATTGGCAAATTGTTGCCATTCATCGCCAGGCATTTTGTAAACCATTGATTTTTTTCCGTAAACCACTTCATCGTGTGAAAGCGGAAGCATAAAGTTTTCGGAAAATGCGTAATTGGTACTAAACGTAATTTGATTTTGGTGATAAAGCCTATATGCCGAATCTTTTTCGAAATATTTTAAAGTGTCGTTCATCCATCCCATCATCCATTTTTGGCCAAAACCCAAACCGCCAGCATAAGTTGGGCGGCTTACACCCGTAAACGATGTAGATTCCTCGGCAATGGTTTGTACACCGTCGAAGTGTTTGTAAATTGTCTCGTTAAATTGTTTTAAAAACGATATGGCTTCTAAGTTTTCTCTGCCGCCAAACTGGTTGGTTTCCCATTCACCGTGTTTACGCGAATAATCTAAATACAACATAGATGCCACAGCATCAACCCTTAAAGCATCAATATGGTAGCGTTCCATTAAAAAAACAGCGTTCGATATTAAAAAAGATTTTACTTCGTTACGGCCGTAATTAAATATGTACGATTTCCAATCGGGATGAAACCCTTTTCGCATATCAGCGTGTTCGTATAAATGTGTGCCATCAAAATTATACAATCCGTGGGCATCGCCAGGGAAATGAGATGGCACCCAATCAAAAATTACCCCAATATTGTTTTCGTGAAACTTATCAATAAGGTACATTAAATCTTGCGGAGTGCCGTAGCGTGAAGTTGCAGCAAAATATCCGGTAATTTGGTAGCCCCAACTTGGGTAAAAAGGATGCTCCATTAAAGGCATAAATTCTACGTGGGTAAAATTCATTTCTTTAACATAAGGCACTAATTTATCGGCCATTTCTCGGTAACTTAAAAAGTCGTCGGCGGCTTCAATGTTTCTAGCCCACGAGCCAAAGTGCACTTCGTAAACCGACATAGGTTGGTTAAGTACATTGGTTTTTTTACGAGTTTCCAGCCAATTTTCGTCGTTCCACTCGTACCAAGTATCCCAAATTATTGATGCTGTACGTGGTGGTAATTCGCAACGTAGGGCAAACGGGTCGGCTTTTTCCAACTTTTCGCCAGTTATAGATTCTATAAAATATTTGTAGGCCTCGCCGTTACCTGTATTAGGCACAAAACCTTCCCAAATACCCGATTCGTCCCAGCGTACACTTAACGGGTGCGAACCTTTTTCCCACCCATTAAAGTTACCAATTACCGAAACATATTTTGCATTGGGTGCCCAAACCGCAAAATAAGTACCCGTAATGCCTAAATATTGCATTACGTGAGAACCAAATTTTTCGTATAATTTATAGTGTGTGCCTTGTTTAAAAAGAGCAATATCAAAATCGGTAAACCTAGAAAAATGCCAAACTCTGCTATTAGGCTGGTTACTTTCTAAAACAGCTGCTGTTTGTATTTTAGGTTTTTTAACTACTGTTTTTTTAACAATAGTTTTTTTTTCGGCAGTTGGTTTTACCACTTTTTCTGCCTTATCGGGAGAGTTTTTTTTACTCATAATTTTAATTTGTAGGTGTAAGCTATATTTTTTAAATATATAATTTAGTTATTAATTATGCTTGTTTTGAAACCAAAATTATTTTAACATTAATCAATTTCGTGTTTTTAACTATCAGATTAAAAAATTTGAAAAGGTCAATTGCAGTTTATTTGCTTTTAATTTAAAAAGCCAAAACTTCCGATTTTAATAATTAAACCAGCCATTTTGTTTTTATCCTTCAAAGTTTACAGTCATAATTTCAGTACAATATTTAATTTTTATTATTTGGATAGCATTTTGTAGTAACTTATAAAATCTTACTTTATTATGAATTTAAACAACTTTACCATAAAAGCACAAGAAGCCGTACAAAAAGCCCAAGAAATTGCAAGCGGCTTACAGCAACAAGCAATAGAAAACGCACATTTATTAAAAGCATTATTATCTGTTGATGAAAACGTAGTGGGTTATTTATTAAAAAAACTGAATATAAATATTAGCCGTTTAGGTACAGATTTAGATGCGCTAATTGCAACTTACCCTAAAGTTAGTGGCACTAATATTTACTTATCAAACTCGGCAAACGCCACCCTACAAAAAGCACAAGCATATTTAAAAGATTTTAAAGACGAGTTTGTATCGGTAGAACATATTTTGTTGGCATTGTTGGCTGGGGCCGATAAAAATGCATCATTACTAAAAGACCAAGGAGCAAACGAAAAAGACCTTAAAAAGGCCATTAAAGATTTGCGTGGCGATGCCAAAGTTACCGACCAAAATGCCGAAGCTACTTATCAAGCATTAAATAAATTCGCTCGAAACTTAAACCAATATGCCGAATCGGGTAAATTAGATCCTGTTATTGGGCGAGATGAGGAGATAAGGCGAGTAATTCAAATACTATCTCGTCGTACCAAAAACAACCCCATTTTAATTGGCGAACCTGGTGTTGGTAAAACCGCTATTGCCGAGGGTATTGCATTTAGAATTATTAAAGGTGATGTGCCCGAAAACTTAAAATCTAAAACGGTATTTTCTTTAGATATGGCTGCCCTAATTGCTGGGGCAAAATATAAAGGCGAGTTTGAAGAACGCCTTAAAGCTGTTATCAAAGAAGTAGCAGAATCGGACGGCGAAACCATTTTATTTATTGATGAAATACACACATTGGTAGGAGCAGGCGGTGGCGAAGGTGCTATGGATGCCGCCAATATTTTAAAACCTGCTTTAGCCCGTGGCGAGTTACGAGCCATTGGTGCCACTACTTTAAACGAATACCAAAAATATTTAGAAAAAGATAAAGCTTTAGAACGCCGTTTTCAAAAAGTAATGGTTGAGGAACCCGATACTGCCGATGCTATTTCTATTTTACGTGGCCTAAAAGAAAGATACGAAACTCACCACAAAGTGCGAATAAAAGACGAAGCCATTATTGCTGCTGTTGAACTTTCGCAACGC
>JAYULE010000072.1:0-3955 GCA_043763845.1 Sphingobacteriales bacterium | reverse complement strand
TACCACACAATACGGCGGGCTAATGCACCAGCAATTTGGCGGTAAAGCACTTGTACCCCATTGTTTGTTTCTACAACAGTAGTTGTACGTTCGTTTTCGGTTGATGATTTTGGATGCCAAGCCACCAAATATTTACCTGGGTGGTATTTAAAATATTTTACCATGCCACTTACAGGGTTGCGGTTTATGTGTACGTTTACCGGCGACATAAATATAGATACCTGCACACATTTTGTTTTTAAATACTCGGGTTCATCAACCTCTTCAATTACAACCACTTTCCCGTCGGCAGGGCAAATAATTTGGTTTGGGTTTATTACCCAATTACGTTGAGGGCTTCTAAAAAATTGTACAATTACTGCAAAAATAAATGCCGAAAATGCGTACCAAAGCCATAACAACCAGCGAGTTTCGGGTAAATAATAATGTAAAATTGCATTAGTTACAAATATAAATAGTACGCAAAGCGCAAGCGAAGTATAGCCTTCCTTATGAAATTTTATCATTTAATTTTTTTTGCAAAAGTAGCAATTATGATTTGGTATGATATATAAAACCCGTATTTTTCTGTGAGTGTGGGTTTGGGCGTTTTAACACGCTTTCGGCTGTATCTTTTTTATATCAATTGCCGTGGGCTTAAGCCCACGGCAATTGATATAAAAAAGGATGCCGCCTTAATCGTTAACGCAACTTGCAAAATTAAAAAAATAATGAATTCAAAACTTTAACTATCTAATAAATCTCAACAATCTGTGTATTTTTAATACGATAAGAAAAAAAATAACTCAATAACTTATCAAATACAGATAAACAAAAACAACAGGAGCGGCCATTAGCAAACCATCAAACCTATCTAACACGCCACCGTGGCCGGGCAATAAATTGCCCGAATCTTTAACATTAAGACTTCGTTTAAACATTGATTCTACCAAATCGCCCAGTGTTCCAAAACAACTTATTAAAACAGCCATCCCTACCCATTGGTAAATATTATATTCTAAATAATAATGGGATAATAAACTGGCAACCAATACACCTGTTAAAACACCACCCAAAAAACCTTCCCACGATTTTTTTGGGGAATGCCTTTCGAACAACCTTTTTTTGCCAAACCTTACGCCAAATAAATAAGCGCCTGTGTCGTTTGTCCAAAGTAAAATAAAGAAACCCAAAGCCAAGTGTACATTGTATTGGCCTGTAATAAAGGCAATGTTATAGAAAAAAATAAAAGGCACTACCGCATACATTAAACCCAAAAAGGTGTAGGCAATATTGCTGAAGGGTATAGTAGATTTTTTGTATAACTCGCTAATAAATATTACAAAAAACAAAGGGATATTTACCAATAACCATTTGGGCTCTAAAGCAAAAAAATACTTTACCGCTACCGATGCAAACAACGTAAAACCAGCTATGTAACCAATGGTACGGTGTGGCCTTATGCCAGTAGTTTTTATCAAAGTAAAAAATTCTATAAGGCAAAGTAAACTTAAAGTAATGTAAAAAATGGTAAAAATGTATGCTCCTAAAAGCATAGAAGCCAGCATTATAATTAAGAAGAAAAAACCTGTTATTGCTCTGGTTTTCATTTAAGGTGAGTGGTTTGGGTAATGATTTTCCAAATATAGGTTTTTTGGTAATTATCCGTTGCAAAACAATGTTTTAGAAATGTTGGAGGTGGTAAAAGGAAATTTTAAGTTCAATTATTTATCAAGATAATGTCCCATTGCTGTAATAACGGTTACTGTTACAATATTATCGTTAATACGATAAACCAATCTGTCTTTTTTAGTAATTTGTCTCGACCAATATCCTGATAAATTAAATTTCAATTTTTCGGGTTTTCCTATACCCGTTTGGGGATTTTGTGAAAGTTCAGAAATAATTTGTTCGATTTTTTTAATTGCAGCTTTATTGCCCGATTTATAATGAGCAAGCAATTCTTGTTGAGCTAATTTTTCAATTACAATAGTATACTTTCCCATATATTATTTGGATCTTTAATTTTTATAACCTCACCATTAGCAATATTTTCTTCTCGCTTTTTTATTTCAGCTTCAAAAGCTGCACTGTAAGGATATTTTTCAAAACCAATATTCCACGATTTTACCAAGGCTTGCAATGCTGCTAACTGGTATTTATTTTCTGGATGAATTACTAAAGTTTCCATATTCAAATTTATACATATTTTTCTGACAAATTAGCTACAATAAATTGTTAAAATAATGAATGGTTTTGGGTATGTAGTGTTTCGTGTTATGGCTTAAAAAAATAGAATCGTAATTAATGAGCTTGCGAACCATACTTACAGATTTTTTATTTTTTTAAATCAACACCAGCTCCTCTTTAGCCATTTTTAATTGGGCCTTATTAATTTTTAAAATTGATGATTTAATTCTTTTACTTTCATTTTGAGGAATTGTTGTTGGTATTAAATTTTCTAATTTAATGTTAAACAAGGTATGAATTATGATTAAATCTTTTAAGGTAAACGGATTTATTCCGTTTATTAATTCCGAAATATAAGTTTTACTATGCCCCAAAATCAATCCTAAATCTTGTTGAGTTATTCCAAGATTGATTAATTTTGATTTGATGGCTTCTTTTCTTGTTGCTCAAAATTTGCGTTCTTTTTCGGCAGTAAATTCTGCTATATCGCTGTCATTAATTTTTTCGGCTCTAGATGGAATATAGTGGGTAATCAAATTTAAGCTTACCACAGGTAAAATAAACCATATTGATAAAATTAGTCATATTACGGTAGCCTCTTGCTCTTTTCTTTGCGAGTTGTATTTTGCTATTTATTCCTTCCAATATACCGTTACTTATTTTGCTTTCTATGTAATTTACGATGCCGCTCCAGTGTGCTTTTATTGTATTTACTGCCTTTCTAAAGGGAAATATACCCGATTCTAAAGCCATATCGCACCAAAAAGCCAAGTATCCCTGAGCTTCATCCTTATCTTCTATATCCCAAAACTCTTTAAATAATTGTACTAATCTATATCCTTCGCCTAATTTAGGGTACATTTCCATTAAGAATTCTCTTTCTGTACGTGTTTTTAAACTGACTTTATTTGCTAAAAATGTGTATTTGTGGCCTTTAAGTAGCTCATTGCCGTACCTTTCTAATCTTCTTAATTCGTCCATCGCTTTATTTACCTCTTTTACTACGTGAAATTTATCGAAAGTTACTTTAGCTTCAGGCAAATACTTACCACAACCAGAAATAAATGCAGGAGACATATCTATGCAAACTTGGGATATCAACGAAGTGTCAACGCTTTTTGAACTAAGGTAATTTACTGCTTTTTCAATACATTCAGACCCTTTTCCCTCGCTTGCAAATAACACACGTCTTTGTTTAAGGTCAACTACAGTTGTGATATAATTATGCCCTTTTTTACTTGATGTTTCATCAAATCCAATTTGTGTCAACTCTTTTATCTCATCCGCTTGATGTGCTTTAGCTAACCAATAACCAAATACATTCCATATCCTTTGAGGGTAAACTCCAACAACTTTAGCTACTTTACTTACAGGCATTTCGCACTCTATCAGCAACATAGCGAAAGCTTCAAATAGCAAAGTAAAACCACTGCCTGTTCTAGCCCACGGCACTTGTTGAGTAATAACCTTACCATCTTTTTGTAATATCCTTGGTACTTTTGCATGTATGTAACACTTATGTTCAAAGAAGTTTAAATGCTCCCATTTTCTGGGTACGGTGTCATGTGCGGTGTACAATTTAGCATCTAAGCCCTCGAATTTACTACCCCTTATAAAACCTAAATGTATATGCAACTCTTTTTTCTTTTCAACTAACTCAAAAGCTACTTTTTCAACCATCCATGGTTTTGTTAAATTTAAAGCTATCTCAAATATTTCTTTACCATTTGTTCCCATTAAGCTAAGGTAGAAATTTTTTTACCCACTTAAAATCACTTAGAGCCAA
>JAYULE010000071.1:0-14611 GCA_043763845.1 Sphingobacteriales bacterium | reverse complement strand
TTTTTAACATTTTTCTTAACAAAACTCGGGTTGCCAACCATTGTAAGTTTCGTTTTTCGCCTACAAGTTTGCGTAAAAAATCAAGCTCGTGTGTTTTTAATTGTAGCTGGTTTTCTAGTTCTTGTGCGGTTTCTTTTATTTCCCATAAGGCTAGGGTAGTATTAAAACCTAAATTTTGTTCAAAAACAATGGGCATAGTTTATTATCGTGTAATTTGCTGTAAAAATATTTTAAATTAATCATATTTTAGCATCCTTAAAAAGGTATTATGATATTATCAGACAAACGTATTCTAGCGGAAATTGAAGCAGGCAATATTATTATCGAACCTTTTAAAAGAGAATGTTTAGGCACAAACTCGTACGATGTGCATTTAGGTAAGTATTTAGCCTGTTACAAAAACCGTGTTTTAGATGCTAAAAAGCATAATGAAATTGAGCATTTTGAAATACTTAAAGATGGCTTTATACTGCAACCCAACACCTTGTATTTGGGGGTAACCATTGAATATACCGAAACCCATAAACAAGTACCTTTTTTAGAAGGGAAATCAAGCACTGGTCGTTTGGGTATTGATATACACGCCACCGCTGGCAAGGGCGATGTTGGATTTTGTAACACCTGGACGCTAGAAATTTCGTCTACACAACCTGTAAAAATTTATGCAGGTATGCCCATTGGGCAACTTATATATTTTGAAGTGCAAGGCGAAATACTCAACTTTTACAATACCAAAGGCAACGCAAAATACAATAACAAAACTACCAAACCGGTTGAAAGTATGATGTGGAAAAACGAATTTTAAGTGTTTAATTAAAATCCGCTTTAAGCGATAAAATAATAAAAAGCAAAATAATTATGAGACAAAACATATCATCAGGTTCGCCTTGGGAAGAGGTAATTGGCTACAGCCGAGCAGTAAAAATTGGTAACGTGGTAGAAATATCGGGAACTACGGCATCATCAGATGCAGGTATTGTTGGCAAAAACGACCTTTACGCACAAACCAAATTTATATTAGAGAAAGTAAATATAGTTTTAGCCGAAGCGGGTGCAACTATGCAACATGTGGTACGTACACGTATATTTTTAATAAACATTAAAGAATGGGAATTAGCAGCAAAAGCCCACGGCGAGTTTTTTAAAGACATTAAACCTGTTACCACAATGGTAGAAGTTAGCAACCTTATAGATGCCGATATGTTAATAGAGATTGAGGTTTCGGCAATAATTTCTTAAAGACTATCCTTTTTTTTCGATTATAGAAAAAGTTGAATTACATTTTTCGCACCAATACTTTTTAAAGTTTTGGTTGCGAAAAATTAGTTTCTCAATTACATTTCGTCTTATTCGGCATTTAAAAGGCAAGTAACAATTTGGACAAATCGGCAAATTATTAGCGTCTTTAGGGTTTAATGTTGCTGCTTGTTTATACGTCATTACTTTAAAATTAAATTTTATAAATTATATACGATAACTATTGGTTTACAGTTTTTGTAATTTTCAATAATATACAAATATAAACGATTGTGATTTTTTGTTAACCCCACAATATGTAGTATTTTTTTTAATCAAATTTTACTTTGCTGTTATTTAGGGTTATTATTGACTAACCATATATTACAACCCAAAACAAATTATTATGAAGCAGTTAAACAACTACGTTATTTCAGATAATAGCGCAAACCCTGCACCCTTAGGCTTATTAGGTTTTGGCTTAACCACAGTATTACTAAACATACACAACGCGGGCTTTTTTGAAATGAACTCGATGATTTTTGGAATGGGCATTTTTTATGGTGGCATAGCACAAATTATTGCAGGCATTATGGAATCTAGAAAAAATAACACCTTTGGTTTTACTGCATTTATATCTTACGGCTTTTTTTGGCTTTCGTTAGTTGGCCTTTTGGTAATGCCTAAATTGGGTTGGGTGGCACCAGCGTCACAAATTTCTATGGCTTATTATTTAGGCATTTGGGGCGTATTTACTTTTTTCTTTTTTATAGGAACTTTTAAATTAAATAGGGCTTTACAAATAGTTTTTGGCTCGTTGGTAATTTTATTTTTTATGCTTGCAATAGGCTATGCTACTGGCAACGCCAACCTTAAACAAATTGCTGGCTACGAAGGCATTTTTTGTGGCGCAGCTGCAATTTATACAGGTATGGCAAATTTATTAAACGAAGTTTATGGTAAAACAGTAATGCCAATTGGGCCAGTATCTTAAAAATAACAACAAATATTTGCCGCTTTTTATAGTAAAATTAATTTGTTTATTTGGTTACAAAGCAACCTATATATAAAGCAATGTGCTAATATATTGCATGTTAGGTGTTTAAAATACTATAACTGACTTATCATTCTTTGCAATAAAGACATATATTATTTTCAACTCAGGGCTAACGCATTTAAAAATTGTAAAATTATTTTCTTAAAAAAATTATTATTCTGTTCTACGTTCTGTCACTCAAAACGAAGTGAAGAGTCTCATAAAAGGCGTTCTTGAGACTCTTCGTTGCACTCTGATTGACAAAAGCACATATTTTTTGTTATCACGATTGAAGCCAAGTATCTCATAATATAAATTAAAATATGTACCAAAATCTTAAGTGCGTTTGCACTGATTTTCAACCTAGTTTTTTGAATAATTGTGCTACATATTGTTAAAAACAAAAATCTAATTAGTTATACAGTTCGTAAATAGTTAGAAATCAAACTATCTAAATCTTGGTACTGTAAAATTAGTAATTAAACCAATTCATAAATTTAGCGTCGTAGAAAATATAATATCAATCACAACCAAAAAATAAAATCAATTAAAATTTTGTCTTTAAATAAAAATGTGTTTTATTTGATTATTATTAAATTAAACTATTTAAACAAACTCATATAGAAAAAACGCTACTCAATTAACAATTTCTCAAAATTTTAATTTAAGTGTTTTATGAGCATATTAACCACAACTACAGATCAATATTTAGTAAATTTATATCTTAAAGGTAATGAAGAGGCACTTAGCCAATTAGTTACACGTCATAAAACTAAAATTTATACATCCATTTATTTATTAGTAAAAGATGAATATTTGGCCGAAGACATATTTCAAGACACCTTTATAAAAGTGATTAAAACTTTGCGAGCAGGGCGTTATAACGATGAAGGTAAATTTTTACCTTGGGTATTACGTATTGCCCATAATTTAGTTATTGATTATTTTAGACGCGAAAAACGATCGCCAACAATTATTAATAGCGACGGTTTTGATATTTTTGATGTTTTAGGCATACAAGATGAAAGTATGGAAGAACAAATGATTAAAGCACAAACCTACACCGATTTAAGAAAATTAATACATTTTTTACCAAGCGAACAAAAAGAAGTATTAATTATGCGCCATTATGGTGAGTTAAGTTTTAAGGAAATTGCCGATTTAACTAACGTAAGTATAAACACCGCTTTAGGTAGAATGCGCTACGCACTTACCAATTTAAGAAAAATGCTTATAGGTAATAACGAGGTTACATTAAAAATTTAGCCTTTTTATTAACATTTAAAATAATGGCTGTTAATCATCGTTTAATTTTTAAACTTTATTAAACTTAAATATGATAGCAACCACTACCCCAATTTTAAACGCGTTATTAAATACAAAAATCGAAGAAAACGCTTCGATAAATTGTTTAAATAAAGACGCTACCTGGTTTTATAATCAAATAAAACCAAGTTTAAACGCATTGGTAAAAAAACCAAAACAAGAAACCATCAATATTATTTTAGCGTTTTCTAAATCAATGTAAAAACAAAAACTGGGATAGGTATTTAATTCATTTCCAGTTTTTGTTTTAAAACCTTTACAATTTTTTATAACATTGTAAATGTTACGCAAACAACGCTATAAACTATTTGTCGATTATTTTGAGGCAAACCAACCCAACGCCGAAACCGAATTAAACTACACAAACCCTTACCAATTATTAATTGCTGTAATATTATCGGCTCAATGTACTGATAAGCGCATAAATCAAGTTACTCCAAAACTTTTCGAACGCTTCCCAACTCCCGATCCATTAGCCCAGGCCAGTATTGAAGAAGTTTTTACTTACATACGCTCGGTAAGCTACCCCAACAACAAAGCGAAACACCTAGTAGGCATGGCAAAAATATTGGTAAATGATTTTGACAGCACTGTACCTTCTGATGTTAACGATTTACAAAAAATGCCAGGTGTTGGCCGTAAAACTGCAAACGTAATTGCATCGGTAATATTTAATGCCCCCGCAATGGCGGTAGATACACACGTGTTTAGGGTAGCCAACCGTTTGGGCTTAACTTTAAAAGCAAAAACCCCATTAGCCGTTGAAAAGCAGTTAATTACCTACCTACCCAAAAATAAAATATTTATAGCCCACCATTGGCTCATACTTCACGGCCGCTATATTTGCGTAGCCCGAAGCCCTAAATGCACTATTTGCCCACTAAGTTGTTTTTGTAAATACTTCGAAACCAATTTAAAAAAGCCAAGTTTTATTAAGTGAGTTTATTCTTATTTGGGCGTTTTAACACGCTTTCGGCTATATCTTTTTATCAATTGCGGTTGGCTTTAGCCAACTGCAATTAATAAAAAGTATGCCGCCTCAATCGTTAACGCAAAAAATAAACTTAGCATACATCTACATTTTTTTGATTATCCCAAATTCTTTATCTAAGTTTAAATACGCTAAAAATAAAATGATAAAATTTTTAGTATTTTAATTAATTATTTATTTACATTTACAACCAAATACTAATATTATTAACAAATGAGCGTATTACCCGATAAGCTAAAAGCTTTACAATTAACAATAGATAAATTAGAAAAATCGTACGGCAAAGGTGCAGTAATGAAACTTGGCGATGCTCCCATAGAAATGATGGAATTTATTTCTACAGGTTCGTTAGGTTTAGATATAGCTTTAGGCATTGGTGGCGTACCAAAAGGTCGTGTGATAGAGATTTACGGACCAGAGTCGTCTGGTAAAACAACATTAGCCACACATATTATTGCCGAAGCCCAAAAAGCAGGTGGAATAGCTGCATTTATTGATGCAGAACACGCCTTCGACCAATTTTATGCTAAAAAATTAGGGGTAGATATCGAAAACCTTTTGATATCCCAACCCGATAATGGCGAGCAAGCCTTAGAAATAGCTGATAACCTAATTCGCTCGGGCGCAATAGATGTTATAGTTATTGATTCGGTTGCGGCTCTTGTACCAAAAGCCGAAATTGAAGGTGAAATGGGCGACTCTAAAATGGGTTTACAAGCCCGTTTAATGTCGCAAGCCTTACGTAAACTTACTGGAACTATAAATAAAACAGGTTGTTGCTGTATTTTTATCAACCAATTAAGAGAAAAAATTGGCGTAATGTTTGGTAACCCCGAAACTACTACCGGCGGTAATGCGTTAAAATTTTATGCTTCGGTAAGGTTAGATATCAGACGAATATCACAAATAAAAGATAGCGACGAAGTATCGGGTAACCGTGTAAAAGTAAAAATTGTAAAAAATAAAGTAGCACCGCCTTTCCGCATTGCCGAATTTGATATTATGTTTGGCGAAGGTATTTCTAAATCGGGCGAAATTGTTGATTTAGGGGTTGAACATGGAATTATTAAAAAAGCAGGATCGTGGTTTAGCTACGGCGATACCAAATTAGGTCAAGGCCGAGATGCCGCTAAACAATTAATGGCAGATAATCCCGAACTTTCAGACGAAATAGAAAAGAAAATTAAAGATGTTATAGCCGGCTTACACGCCGATGAATAATAAAAAAACTTTGCTTAAAATGGCTTTCTATATTTAGAAAGCCTTTTTTGTTTTATATTTTTTAGTTTAAGTATTAGGGATTGCTTAAAAGAATTTAAAACACAATAATTAAATTTTATATATGAATGGTATAAACTACGTAACAAACGAAAAGACCGAAATTACAGCCATATTAATTGATTTGGTGCAACTTAAACAGGATAAAACTTTAGCCCAAGAAGTATTAAATTATTTACAAGATTTAGATGAATTAATTTTAAACGCTCCTACACCCACCAAACAAAAGCAAAATACTTGGGATGCTGCCAAACAAGCTTTAGGCAATTTTAAAGAGTAACGTATTGGGTGAGTAAACTTATCATTCAGCTTTTTTAGTAATGGTAAAATAAGTTTAAAAAAATAAATTATCTTTCTTATCAAATAATTTTATTTCTTTTAGTTATGTTTATGAGATTTTTTTAGCTAATTTATCATCTTTTTTGTCTGAGATTATTGGGTTACCCTATTTTTAGCTGCAAAAATTTTACAGAATATTTAAGCAACGTATTATAGTAAACTTAATTTTTAAATTCCTTTAAAACACATTTACTAAGCTTCTTATAATCGAAAATGCCATTTTTGGGACGTTAAGTTTTTGTTCTATCTTCTCATACTCTTCTACGCTTAACCTAGTTGGCTTAAAAGCTTTTTTATTATGGTTGAGTAATTTTGTTATGCATCCTAGTTTATAAAGTAGTCGCCATTTATGTACATTAAAACTACAAGCACCAGTTTGCTCAATTATTTCTTTCTTAGATATGGGTGTATAACTATGCTTTTTCATGACTATCAGTATTTTTTGGAAGCTGCAAAAAAATGAACATTTTAACAAGGAGCTCAATTTTTGAAGGCTTTCTTTAACAGGTATCTTTAGAGCTATTACTATTCTAATTAGTTATATAATTGACCAATTAATACAAAAAATATAATTTAATCTGTTGGTGTGTAATATTATTAAAATTGGTATAAAAACTAAAAGTACAGAGAAAACTATCTAAACTCTCCTAATTTGGCATACACCCAGCAATCCAAACGGGTTGGTTTTTGATTTGTAATACCACACAAAAAAAAGCTTTTATTTTCAATACCGCTTTTATTTAGAAAACCGCTTTTAAACATATCAAAGAAAAACTAACCATAAGATAATTCTGCGGCATCACTCGCAATTCTGTAGGTTCGGTGGTAATTGCGGCTTTGCGGGCATGTTTTCACAATAGTTATAGGGGTTTAAATAGTTTGCAGAAATTAAATTCCATCTCATAATTTTTTCCATCAATTATTTCTACATTTAGGTAAAATCAAAACGTAAAGAAATCAAAAATATAAATCCGTTAATTTTATAATTTAAAATTAAATTTATTACAACAATAGCCCTTAAAATAAACGAGTAAATGAAAGATGGTAAAACTTTAATTTTAATGTTGAACCTTTTTTTTACTTCAGAAAAAAAAAGGGTTAGTATTTGAAACTGAGAATAGAAAAATCGAAAACTCCGCTTCTTTTAATCTTGAACTTGTTTAAACGGTTCATAATGCTTCAAAAATTAAAAAAAAAGCCACAGGAAGCCCTAAAAATCTATGGCAAAGTATTTAAATGAGTTAATTGATTTGGCAAAAGAGCAACTACACAAATATAAAAAATTGGGCAATAAAGCCATTTTGAATTAAATTTTAAAAATAGTTTACGATTTATAGAAACCATCCATTTGATGGGGTGGGAAATCCAGAGCAGTGTGTTTATATTTCCACCAACAAAAATTATAATGGAAAAATACAAAAACAAATACCGTATATCATCACACCGAAAACCAAATTGGGACTATTCGGCAGATGCCCTTTATTTTTTAACCATTGTTACGCAAAACAGAGTATGTAATTTGGGTGAAATCGTAGAGACCCACGGCAACAAAGTAGAGACTCACAGCAACAACGTAGAGACCCACGGCAACAACGTAGAGACCCACGGCAACAACGTAGAGACCCACGGCAACAACGTAGAGACCCACAGCAACAACGTAGAGACCCACGGCAACAACGTAGAGACCTACGGCAACAACGTAGAGACCCACGGCATCAACGTAGAGACCCACGGAAACAACGTAGAGATCCACGGCATCAACGTAAAGACCCACGGCAACAACGTAGAGACCCACGGCATCAACGTAGAGACCCACGGCCGTGGATCTCTACGCAAATCCCCATCATACGAAATGTTATTATCGGATTTTGGTAATATTGTTGAATTTGAATGGTTTAAATCATTTGAAATTCGAAAAGAATTGATTTTACACGAATTCATAGTAATGCCAAATCATTTACACACCATTGTGGAGATTTATAATAAAAACCGGGTTGAAACCAACGCTGACACGTCGAACCTAGAGACACACGGCTGTGTGTCTATACCAAAATTAACCATTGATTTGAATAATGAAATTTTAAAAATAAAACAAAATCCACCCGTTCGTTTACCAAAATCTATTTCATCATTTATTGCAGGTTTCAAATCGTCTGTAAATACCCAAATTGATAATTTAATAGACGAACACAAGTTGGCATTACCAAAATTTAACCGAAACAATCATTTTTTTCAACCAAATTACCACGACCATATAATTAGAAACCATACAGAAAATCAAGCTATTAAAAATTATATAGCAAACAATCCTAAAAATTGGGCAAAAGATAAATTTCATACTTAGTAAGTTGGAATAAATACTGTAAATAACCAATCCAAAGCGCTTTAGTATTTGCAAGTGGGGTATATTAAAGATTTAGTTTTTTGGGGATTAGCATAAAATATCCAACTTTAACATGAAACATTTCTACATTTAAATAAAATTAAAACGTATGCAAACTCAGCATATAAAATCGTTATTACACAAAGCATTGCAAATATTGATGGGGGCTAATTTTTTTTATTGCTGTAAAAGAAACTACCGATAACAAATACAATCTATTTGCCGAGCCATTTTTTCTCAATACTAAATAGAAAGATTATAAAAATAAAAATCGCAGATTAAAGAAGAAATTTTTAACAAACAAATAAACTGATAGCTAAGCAGATAACTTAAAACTAATAATTTTATTGTTATTTTTTTAGATTTTGGATATTAATAAATATACAATTTTAATAAAATGCTTCATCAAAAATATATTTATTTTAAAATAGGTAAATGCTAGTATTTATTACTTGAATCGGCCATATTACTATCGCGAATTAATTATTTTAGATTTAAAAAAAGCAAACTGCACACAAACATAAAATTTTGCGAAATCATTGCAAATATTTTTATCGGACAACAATATTTATAAATAAATAAAATATGCGTAAATTTAAGATAATAAGTAAAGAAAACACCGAATGGCTATTAGAGGTTTAAGAAGTTATGGGCTGAGTTGTTAAATTGATATTTTGTCTCGCAATAACTTTTGTGGTGGCTCAATAATTTTGTGCACCTACTTATAACTCCTTAAAAACAAATTTTTTATAAATTATTTTATCTTAATTTTTAAATCAAATTTTAATGAACATCAAAACACTTGTACTAATTTTAATTAATAGTTTGATTGTATTGGTTATCACTTTGTTATCTTTTTTATTTTATAATCAGTTCTCAAATGCTTTAAACGATCGTATTTTGATGCAATTGAATTCAATTAAAACCCTCCTAAATATTCAAATAGAAAATTTAGTAAAAACCGAATGGGAAAGTTTTAAATCAACAGAATTATATAGCCAAAATATTGATAATAAAGATTTTGTGCTTTCGGATAGTATCAAGAGAATTGATGGCATTCACGATTTTACTCCTTATCATAAAAATAAAAAAGCAACTATAGGTTTTGTTTTAAATACCAATAAAGGCAGAAAAATTAAAGCAATAAATTATAACAATATACAAAACATTCTTTTAGAACGAACAGGTATGGGCGAGAGTGGAGAGTCTTATCTTGTTGGCCAAGATTTTCGAATGCGCTCTAAATCTCGCTTTTTTAACAATAAAAAACCACACCAAATATCTGTAAAAACTACAGGGGTAATTAATGCCTTAAAAGGAGTTAACGGTAGAGGTGTTTTTGAGGATTACAGAGGTGTACAGGTTTATAGTGCCTATAGTCTTGTACAAATTTCAAATCTAAAGTTGGTTATTTTATCCGAGATAGATGTTAGTGAGGTTACAATGCCTTTAAAAAAATTGAAAGTAAAGCTTATGGTACTAACTTTGGTTATTTTTTTAGTTGCTGTTTTATTATCTCTTTTTTTAACAAAAATTATTGTTAACCCAATAAAAAATATGCGAAATAGTTTAAAAATTATGGCTAAAGGTGATTACAATCAAAGCCTTGAATATAAAAAGAGTTCGAGCGAAATAGAAGAAATGTTTGATGCGCTCTCCCAATTAAAAGCTTCTTTACAAGGTGCAGTAAAGTTTTCGTACGAGATTGGTAAGATGAATCTTAAAATAGATTATAAACCTAAAAGTACTAACGATGTTCTTGGGAAAAGTTTATTAACGATGAGAAACAAACTTATCGACTTTAAAAATAAAGAAGATAACACAAGAAAAATGACAAAACGGTTGTTGGTAAATGGTTTGGAAAACGAAAGGCGAAGACTTTCGAGAGAACTTCATGACGGTTTGGGGCCATACTTAACCTCGTTAAAACACGCCATCGAAAATAAAGTGGACAATGAGTTGACCAAAACAGAAATGAAAAAAATGGTGGATGAAACAATTTCTGAAATTAGATTAATGGCAAACGCATTAATGCCTGCTTCAATTGATGATTTTGGAATTGGCGTTACTTTAACAAACTATATTTACAACTTAAAAAAATCGACCACTTTAAACATCGAATATGAGGATTTAACCAAACAAGAAAACAGTAAGATGTCTAACAATCAAGGAATTAATATTTTTAGAATTAGCCAAGAACTAATAAACAATTCATTAAAACATGCTAAAGCAAAAAATATTAGAATTTCGCTGTCGGAATTTGATGAGTTTATTTCGCTTTTTTATTTTGATGATGGTATTGGCTTTGATATAAACAATGTTAAATTAGGTTCTGGCATTATTAATATTAAAGAGCGGGTAGAAATTTGCAGTGGTAAAATTATGATTAACGCTTTACCCGGAAATACAACTTTTGAAATTGAACTACCTGTAGAATTATGAACGAAATTAAATTAATAATTGCCGATGATCACGAGCTTTTTAGAAGCGGGCTGGCAGAGCTACTAAAAAAACATAACGACATAAAAATAGTTAGAAGCGTAGCCGATGGGCTAGAGCTAATGGAACTATTAAATAGTGGGTTTGAAGCAGATATAGTTTTGCTAGACATTACTATGCCTAATATGGATGGTCTTGAGGTATTAAAAGAATTAAAAAACTTAAACGCCAATATAAAACCTATTGTAATATCAATGCACAATGTAGGTAACTATATTGCAAAATGCGCCAAAATGGGTGCTTATGGTTACCTTTTAAAAAATACCGACGAATCAGAGTTAATTTTTTCAATTAGAACCGTTTATAAAGGAAAGAAATATTTTAGCCCTGAAATTTCCGAAAAAATGATAAACTACATGTCTTCGCAAAGTATAAGCGAAAATGTATTATCAAATAAAGAAAATGAAATTTTGGGTTTAATTTCTAAAGGGTTTACTACAAAAGAAATTGCTGCTAGGTTATTTGTTAGCACACGCACTATAGAAACTCACCGCACAAATATTTTAAAAAAATTAGAAGTAAAAAACACAGCCGAGCTTATTAAAAAAGCCACAGAAATAATGTTGATTTAATTTAAACTATCCGTATTAATACGGATAAAAATTGGGTAAATTCTCATACCACTAAAAAGCTACAACCTAAAGTACTTTTGTTATGAACAATAAAAATAACAGTCATGAAAAAAGTAACATTAATTTTAGGATTTTTAGTCGTTTCATTTGGTGCAGTTGCACAAGAAAAAGACAATGTAAAACAAAGTGATTTAAAAGGGCCAGAGTATAAAAACTACAACTCGCATAATACAGTGCCAACCGAAATTTATTCGGTTACCAATGTAAAATCACTTCAAGGGCCAGAATATAAAAACAATAAACCATTGAAAGGTGCTTCAAAAGAAGAATTTGTTGTAGTAAAAACAGTTGATAATGAACAGCAAAATCTAAAGGGACCAGAATTCAAAAACTATAATCCTTTAAGAAAAAAATTAGAGCAAGATATGCTTGTTCGTTCAAATCAACTTTAGAACACCTAAATATTTGATTATTTAAATCATTTCACCAACTATTGGTAATTTGAAACTGAGGGAAATTAGCTTTTTAGAGAAAAGATAAACATTTAACCAAATTTTAGATAAACCAGATTGTATATAGGCTGTAGCATTAAAAAGCTACAGCTTTTTTGGTTTTAAATAAAATACCTAATAGTTCAAACTTGATTATCATAACAAGTATAGGTGTTTTTGTACATGTACCCTCCTACAAAACGCAATTCACAAAATATTCAAAAAAACTTTTACCCGTTCGATAATGCTGCTGCACCACTCACAATTTCCGTTAATTCGGTAGTAATTGCAGCCTGGCGGGCTTGGTTGTACGATAGTTTTAAGGCTTTTAACAACTCGCCAGCATTTTCGGTGGCTTTATCCATCGCTGTCATACGGGCTCCGTGTTCGCTGGCGTGTGAGTCTAAAACAGCTTTGTACAATTGTAGTTTAATGTTTTTGGGTATCAATTGCTCCACAATTTCGGCTTGCGAGGGCTCTAAAATATAATCTGTGTTATTGGCTTTTATTTCGCTTTGCGCTGATTTAGGAACAGGCAATAATTGCTCGGTAACTAAAATTTGCATAGCTGCATTTTTAAATTGATTGTAAATAACTTCTACTTTATCGTAAGTTCCTGCTTCAAAAGCATCCATAATGCTTTGGGTAATATGGGCAACGTTTTCGAATGTTAAATCGTTATAAACTTCATTATTGTTACCCACAACATTGTATTGGCGTTTTTCGTAGAAGTCTTGTGCTTTTTTACCAATGGCCACAATGTGTAAATTACCTTTTTGGTGCAAGGTGCTATATTTAGAAGAAATTAATTGGTTAGCCGTTTTTATGACATTCATATTAAATGCACCAGCTAAACCACGGTTAGATGTTACCACTACCAACAACACATTTTTAACTTCACGCTGTTGGGTATATACCGAAACGCCTTCTTCTAAGGTTGACGATAAATTTCCTAAAATTTCTTTTAATTTGGTAGCATAAGGGCGTAACTGTACAATAGCATTGGTGGCTCGTTTTAGCTTAGCTGCCGAAACCATTTTCATAGCTTTGGTTATTTGCTGCGTTGAGCTTACCGATTTTATTCTATTTCTTACTTCTTTTAAGTTGGCCATTTTTTAATGGTTAATATTGATGGTAAATACCTGTTTTTAAGCAGTATATTAATTAAAATTTACTTTTTAAAAGCGTTAACGATGGTAGCGGCATCCTTTTTTCCCCCTAGCCCCCAAAGGGGGGATTTAACATTTACCCCTTTTGGGGGCAAGGGGAAAAAAGATAAAGCGTACAGCGTGTTAAAACGCCCTAATTAAAGTTAAACAACAAAAAAATACTTTTATGGGTCTAACTTATTTTAAATGGTTAATTATTAATTTATCATTAACAATTAACCATTGCCAATTATTTAATATTTTGCTGAAATTTCTTTTGCTACGGTATCTAATACACCCGTTAATTGCTCGTCGAATTTACCAGCTTTTAGGGCTGCTAAAATTTCGGGGTGTTGCAATTCTAACTGGGTAGTGAATTCTAATTCAAACTCACGTATGCGTTTAACAGGTACGTTACGCATTAGGTTTTTAACCCCTGCGTAAACTATAGCAACTTGTTTTTCTACTGTTACGGGTGCAAACTGCCCTTGTTTTAAAATCTCTACGTTACGGGCACCTTTATCAATTACCAATTTGGTTGATGCATCTAAATCAGATCCAAACTTAGAGAAAGCCTCTAATTCGCGGTATTGCGCTTGGTCTAGTTTAAGTGTACCAGCCACTTTTTTCATTGATTTTATTTGTGCATTACCACCCACACGAGATACCGAAATACCTACGTTAATAGCCGGACGAACACCTGCATTAAACAAGTTTGACTCTAAAAATATTTGCCCATCGGTAATAGAAATTACGTTAGTTGGAATATAAGCCGATACATCACCAGCTTGCGTTTCGATAATTGGCAATGCTGTTAACGAACCACCACCTTTTACAATGCTACGGATAGACTCTGGCAAATCGTTCATTTGCTGTGCAATAGAATCGTTTTGGTTAATTTTTGCTGCTCGCTCTAACAAACGAGAGTGTAAGTAAAACACATCGCCTGGGTAAGCCTCACGACCAGGAGGGCGTTTTAACAACAACGAAACCTCGCGGTAAGCAACAGCTTGTTTAGATAAATCGTCGTAGATAATTAAAGCTGGGCGACCTGTATCACGGAAAAACTCGCCTATGGCAGCACCCGCAAATGGGGCGTAAAACTGCATTGGCGCAGGATCTGCAGCCGAAGCCGCAACTACTACCGTAAAGGCCATAGCTCCGTGTTCTTCTAACGTTTTTACAACGTTAGCAACGGTTGATGCTTTTTGCCCAATTGCAACATATATACAAAATACTGGTTTTCCAGCATCGTAAAATTCTTTTTGGTTAATAATGGTATCAATACAAACTGCCGATTTACCTGTTTGTC
>JAYULE010000070.1:0-14953 GCA_043763845.1 Sphingobacteriales bacterium | reverse complement strand
AGTTGTGCATTTTGACATAAATTGAAATTAAAGTGATACAATAAAACGAAAAAATAACTTAAATAGCTAAGTTTGTTTCATAAAATAAATTAAATATAAGCTAAACAAATCAATAACATAATGCCAACAAACACTAAAATATTAAATAAAATAGTATCCAAGGCAGGTTGGCAAGGAGGATTATTTACCAAAAATCAAAAAATAGAACCTAGCAACGATAAATTAGCTTTTATCAAATACATTACCGAAAATGCTTTTAATGCAAAAACACTAAATGTAGATGCAGTTTATTTCAATGATATAAACCCTATAATTTACATCAAACATTTATCTGCGGTAGATATAAATGAAATAATTGAAATTCAAAATAAATTTTGGAACGAAAGTCGAACACCTACCTCATTAATTATTACCCCCACAAAAATATACTTACTCAACAACTACGCTACACCAGTTCAAAACGAAACTGAATTTGAAAGCATTTTATTTGATAAGTTCCATACAGATGAAGAAGAACTAAATAGATTATGTAATATTTTACAGCAAGCTAACATTGATACAGATAATATTTTTGTAGGTAATGAAAAAATTAACACTTCCTCAACACAAAGAGTTGATAAAAAGCTAATTGAACAACTGCATAAAACAAGAGAGCAATTATTTACAACACAAAAATATAAACTAACCATAGGCACAATACATAATTTATTAGGGCGTAGTTTGTTTACTTTTTATTTACAGCATAGAGATATTATAGATAAAGAGCAGATAGAAGTGATTACAAAGGTTAGAAAATCTTTTGCCAATCTACTCATCGAAAATCCTACAGAAACATACACTTTGTTTAATTTTCTTAAAGAAAAATTCAATGGCGATTTATTCCCAGTGAACGATGAGGAAATAAATGCTACAACAAATTATCCAGAAATATTAACCTTAGTATCCGACTGTTTTACCGGATTAGTAAAAATAAATGCAAAAGGTCAGGGCAACCAACGAGCATTATTTACTTTGTTTAACTTTAAATTTATCCCTATAGAACTTATTAGTGCTATTTACGAAGAGTTTATGAGCAACGAAGAGGTGAAAAATGGAGTAATAGAACTTACACAAAAACAAAAAGATGGAGCATTTTATACCCCTCTTTCATTGGTAGAATTTACCTATAATGAAGTATTGCCAATGCCCACCATCTACGACCACAATCACAATATAAAAATATTAGACCCTACCTGTGGCAGTGGAATTTTTTTAGTAGAAGGCTTTAAACGAATTATTGAACGCTGGAAATATTCAAACCCAAATACAAATATTACTGCCCGTGTTTTAAATAGTTTGCTATATAATAATATTTTTGGTGTAGAAAAAAATCTTGAAGCCACCAAAGTAACTGCCTTTAGCCTATATCTTACTTTCCTAAGTTATATGAACCCTCGTGAAGTTTTAGAAGAAGTAAAATTTAGGAATTTAATTTTATGGACAGATGAAGACGAGGTAAAACAGCGTAATGAAAATAATATAGTTTTTGGCAAAAATATTTTACAAGCAAGTACATTTATTCGAGAAACATCTAAATTTAAAAAAAATCCAAACCAACAAGTATCTGCTTTTTTCAATACGCCATTTAATATCATTATAGGTAATCCTCCTTGGAAAAGAAACAATGTAGAAAATGAAATTACTACTTGGGGTAAAACAAATAATTGGGATGTAAAAAAAGATTTAATCAAAGCATTTATTGCTTATGCGCCTACGATAAACCCTAAAGCAAAAATTGCATTAATTACTTCTGCAAAATCATTACTCTTCAATACAGAAAGTACAGACATAAAATTTCGTCAAAAATTATTTATAGATTTTAAAGTAATTACTATTGTCAATTTTTCGGTGGTTCGAAGTGCTTTGTTTGAAAAAGCAAAAAAATCTGCTGCATTAATTATTTATGAAAAAAGAATAGAAAAAGAAGTAAACACGAATCAAACTGTTTTATACTGCGTTCCTCAAAAAACACAAATAATAAAAAGCAGAAAAGCCATAGTAATAGATGAAACTGAAATAAAGAATTTACCGCTCGACGAATTGCTTAATCCAAATTCTAAATTATTTAAAATGGCCATGTTTGGAGGGTTGAGAGATTTAAAGTTTTTAAATAAACTGAATGACTTTGGAGTGATAAATAATTTTACTAAACTTCACGGGGGCGGATTAAATAGCGATAGTGGTGCACCAAAAAAAGGCAATCCACACCTAATAAATCATTATTTTGTCCCTACCGATGATATTTTACAATATTATACAGTTAATAAATTTAAAACATTTGGCTCATTAATTGGAAACGAGAAATACCGTACTAATAAAAAAAATATTTTTACTTTTCCACTTATTTTATTTAAAGAAGGCACAAAGAACGCAAATATATGTTGTAGTTATATTGATTACAATGTTGCTTTTCTTACTGAAGGAAAATCAATTAAGTTTATAGACAAAAGTGTTGAGTTTCATAAAGCATTAGTGGTATGTTTAAATTCAGAAATTGCTACTTATTTTTTTCTTTCAATTAGTGCAAGTTGGGGAGTTGAAATTGGGCGTATTCAAAAAAATGAAATGACAACTTTCCCAATGTTCATTAATAATTTTCCCCAAGAAACCATCATCACACTTGCCAAGTATTTAGACCAAATAATTGAAATAAAAAAACAAGAATGGAATAATGAAGAAAAAGAAAACTTAGCAATAACACCAATCAAAATACAAATTAATGGACTCATTTACAAAGAATTGGAAATCACCAAATATGAAAAAGCATTAATAGATAATGTAGTAAATTATAGTAACGTAATAAAGGCCAACTACAAAGCAGTAAAAGCCGAAAGTAAAATTGATAATACTTTCTTAAAAAAGTACGCTACATCCTATGCTGATGTTGTAAACAAACATTTCAAACACTCTCAGTTTAAAATAAAAATTGAAACATTTACCAATTCCCTTAATAGTCCATTAGTCATTATTAAATGTACCATAAATAAAATAGAAACAGAAGCTATAAAAGAAAGCCAAGCAGATATAGCACCTATTTTAGAAGAAATAAATAAATACACCTTTCAGCATTATACCAGCAGTATCTATTTTCGAAAAACCATAGAATACCAAATAGATAAAAACGCTTTTTATTTAATAAAGCCCAACCAACACAAATTTTGGAATATAGCGCAAGCACTAAATGATGCGGATGTTTTAATTATTAAACTCTTAAATAATTACAACAATTAATGAGCTATTTAAAATCTATACAATACTATACAAATCCTGTAAATGTAGATAGTGAAATAATCTATGAGTTAGTAGTGAGTTTGAAAACCACTACTAAAGAATTAATACTACAGGCTCACACTTTGTACATTAACGATACTTCCATTCTAAAATCTACAGACGAAGAAACGATAACAGCTTGCATTTATGGTAAACTTAAAAACCTTGTAGATTTAGAACAATATTCTACAATAGAAGTGGTTGCAGAACCACGACAATATACACACATTCATACCACAGGTATTCAAAACCCCAAAACTGCCAAACGATTAGATTTATATTTTACACATTTTAGTTCCGTACAAACAAGAAAATTCAGATTTATTGTAGAAGCCAAGGTGCTTTGCCAAACAAATGTAGGCACTAGAAAGGCAAATAATTTACAAAATAAATATGTAACCCAAAACGGTATGGGCAGATTTATAAATGGCGATTTTAAACACGAAGGATTTATGCTCGGTTATTTGTTAAATGGAACAGAAAAAATTATGATTGAAGTTTTAAATAAAATAATTCTAAATCAATATACGTCAAATCACACCATAGAAAATTTGCATAGGGGTTATGTTTCTAAATATTATATTGATGGTAAAACCACAGAATTGTACCATATTTTAGTTAATCTCAATTAAGCGTTTTAAAACTTGATAAAAACTTCCACATTTACATACACGGCGACAGGCAATTAATAGAACAAGGTATCGACACCGACGGCCGAAAATTTTATAAAATATATTATAAAGACGAAAGCTAAATCCCCACAAAAAAAACACCACCATGCCAACCATAAAATCATTTACCAACAATCCATACCAAGAAAACACCTATATTTTATACGATGAAACGCTAGAGTGTGTAATTATAGACCCAGGTATGTACACTGGTGCCGAGCAAAATGCGGTTGTGAATTTTATAAGCAGCAAAAACTTAAAGCCACAATTATTGCTAAACACCCATTGCCATATAGACCACGTTTTGGGCAACAAATTTATTTTTGATAACTACGGCTTAAAGCCACAATTGCATAAAAACGAATTGCAATTGTTAGCAGCCATACCATCGTACGCACCGCAACAAGGCTTTTCCGATTATCAACTATCGCCCTTACCCGAAGTTTTTTTGCCCGAAACAGGTTTAGTAAAATTTGGAAACAGCGAGCTGGAAATTATTTTTGCCCCCGGCCATTCGCCTGGGCATTTATGTTTTTATAGCAAAGCCGATGCATTTTTAATAGGTGGCGATGTTTTGTTTTACACCAGCATCGGTCGTACCGATTTACCCGGAGGTAACCACAACCAACTCATAAACAGCATAAAAAACAATTTAATGGCATTGCCCAACAATATGGCAATTTACGCTGGCCACGGCCCGGCAACGCAAATTGGTTTCGAGCGGTTAAACAATCCTTACCTTAATTAATTTTGAATACCTCGTTTTACATAGCTAAGCGGTATCTTTTTTCCAAAAAAAGCACCAATGCCATTAATATAATTTCGGGCATAAGTATGTTGGGCGTTTTTGTAGGCAGTGCCGCGTTAATCATTATACTTTCGGTTTTTAACGGTTTCGAAGGTTTGGTGTTAAGTATGTACAGCACTTTTACGCCCGATGTTAGCATACAACCCGCAACAGGTAAAACTTTCGACCCTCGTACCCCACAGTTACAAGCTTTAAAAAACAACCCTAATGTTTTAATTTATACCCAGGTGCTACAAGAAAAATCGTTATTGCGGTACGATGATAGGCAGTTTATTGGCCGTATAAAAGGGGTTAACACTAATTTTTTGGCTAATGCCGATTTAGATTCGATACTGGTACAAGGCACATTTTTACTCAGCAATAAAACGCAAAACTACGCCGTTGTAGGCGCAAGTGTGCAATACAATTTGGGTATAAACGTTGAAGATCAAATTAGAAACCTCCAAATATTTTCTCCCAAAAAAGGGTTTGCAACTGGTTTTGCTGGCGTTAACGAATTTAACTCAACTACATTATTACCCGTTGGTGTTTTTCAGTCGGGGCAGGATTTTGACGATATCGTACTTTTACCCCTAACCGTTGCCCGAGAGTTGTTAAACGAGCCCTACAAGGTTTCGGCTATAGAAATTACTTTAAAAAATAAGGCTATTGCCGATGATTTTATAGCCCAAATAAAATCGTACCCAAATAAAAACCTAATTTTTAAAAACCGTGTGCAACAAAATGTATTGTTGTATAAAATTTTAAATTCCGAAAAATGGGCCGTTTATTTTATGCTCACTTTTATATTAGTAATAGCCATTTTTAACATCATAGGCTCGTTAACTATGTTGGTTATGGATAAAAAGAAAGATATTGCCATACTTGCAGGTTTAGGTGCAAACAAAAGTTTGGTAGCTCAAATTTTCTTTTTCGAAGGAATGATGATTTGCCTTATAGGTTGTTTGGCAGGTATTGTTGCTGGTTTAGCTTTTTGTATTTTGCAACAAAAATACGGTTTAATTAGTATGGGTAATGGTAACTTAATTATTACCGCTTATCCTATAATTTTAAAATTAAAAGATTTTTTTATGGTATTTTTTACTGTAGCAATGGTTTCGCTTATTGCATCAAGTATAAGCGCAAGGCTAAGTGTTAAGCATTTCGATAGTTTAAAAGGCGAGTTGTAGGTTTGTTTTAAAATCCTACCTTAATACCTAAAGTAAAATTTAATTGATTTGCAGCATTGTAATTTGTGCCAGCGGCTTTACTTGCTGTAATACCAGTAAAATCTACAAAACCATAATCAACCTCAGAAAAAACACTTAAATCTTTGTTTATAAAGTAGTTGATTTCTGGTGCAATAAAAAATACCGAGCCGAAAGTATAATATTTAAACCGATCGTAACTGCGATTATCAATAATTTGATTACTTAAATTAAAACCTCCTATCCCAATTTTAGGAATAAAAAGCCATTTATTGTTTAACTTTTTTGAGTAGCTAAGGAAAATGCCAAAATCGGATACCGAACTATTTTGGGTATTACCAACATACTGGGTGCTTATTATTTTGGCTTTGTTATATCTGTAAAATGCCCCTAAATTAAATTTTTTGTAAACATTTAAACTAAATTGCATACCAAAAGAGGGGTAATTATTGTACGATTTTGCTAAAAAATTATCGCACATAAAAGTTCTATAACTTGTCGAAATCCCAAAAGATGATTGTTCATCATTAGCTATTTTACTGTTTTGAGCAAAACAAACCGAGTTACAAAGTACGAAAAAAAAGATAAAAAAAACTCTCATTTGTAGCTAATTTTCAAAGTTTGTAAATCAATTAAAGCATCATGAAATTTATTGGGCTGTAAATAAACTAAGTAATTATAGTACGAGTTTACTTTAACCGAGTCTATCATTTGCAACCCATAAGGCAATTGCAAATAAACAACTCCGTTTGATTTTGGGTAGTTGATTTTAAAATTACCATTGCTATCGGTTACACCTGTTGCGCAAATTGCTTCATCAGTTCCACGTCCACTAAAACCGCTGGTAGTTTCTTTAGTGTTAAAAACCTCTAAGGTTATGTTGGGTATGCTTGTATTATTAGCATCAGTAAGCCTACCTTTTACAGTAAAAAAAGTCATGCCATCAAACTGCAATTTCCCACATCCCAAAAAAAATAGTGCAAAAAGTAAAAAAAGTATTTTATTATTCATAAATAGTAAACTTTAAACTTGTTATAAAAGTAGATAATAAATTTAAAAATTCTTTCTATTTCTTATCACAAAAACACCTCCCTGTTCACTTCATCAATCAAACCCAATGTAAAAGCTTGTTTAAAAAGCACTTCAATTGCATTTCGTCCACTGTCACCTAAATTAAGCGAATATTGGTTAACATATAAATTAATATGTTGGTAAATAACCTCCTCGCTCATTTCTTGGGCATGTTGGCGTATAAAAGCCAAGCCAGCTTTGGGGTTTGCAAACGCATACGCTACCGATTTCTTTATAACCCGCTCTACTTTTTCTTTAACTTCATTAGGTAAAGTTCGTTTAATTGCAATGCCACCTAAAGGTATAGGAAGGGTGGTTTTTTGCTCCCAAAAAGCACCTAAATCTTGCACCAAATACAAGCCTTTATTTTGGTACGTAAAACGATTTTCGTGAATTATTACACCTAAATCTATTTCGCCATTTAATAAGTTTTGCTCAATATTAGAAAAAACAGTTTCTACTTTATTAGTTAAAGTTGGGTAGGCCAAGCTCAATAAAAAATTAGCTGTTGTAAATTTTCCAGGAATGCCTACCCGTAATTTCGCATCTAAAACCTCTAAGTTTTCTTGTTTAGAAATTAATAAAGGTCCTACACCAAAACCCAAAGCACTGCCGGCATTTAGCAAAACATATTGTTTTAAAACATGGGCAATGGCAAAAAAACTGAGCTTTGTAATATCTAACTCGGCTGCAAAAGCTTTATTATTAAGCGTTTCTACATCTTCAAAATGCAATTCAAATTCTAAACCTTCGGTGTCTATTTTGCCGTTAATTAAGGCATCAAAAATAAAAGTATCGTTTGGGCATGGCGAAAAACCGAGGGTTAGTTTCATATTGTATTTTAGATCTTCAATAGTTAATTTTATAACTTCAAGTATTTTTTATTTGGCCTTTATTTGTTGTTCTTTTTCCTTGATGAAAAAGAAACCAAAAAATCAAGACTTGCTATGATTTGTCTGGTAAGCTCAATAAATTTTTTACAACGCAATTCAAGGCGTGTTAACCACGGTTGGTGGTTTAACAATGTAATTGCAACACGCTGCGAATTGCTTGGCTGGCAATTTATGAATGTTTCTACAAAAAATTTATTAGCTTCCCTATCCAAATAATAGCTAGGTCGTCCCCAATCGCACACTTGTTTAATGTAAACAAATCTTCCTATTAAAAATCAATCGACAGTTTACGGCGAAGCCCCAAATTTTCACTTAAATTTTTCAGCAAAATATGTTGTTGTTTTTTAATCATCAAATCCATTAAATTAAGAAGCGGTTTATGCTACCAAATTGTGTTCTTTGCGTTTTAACTTGGCGTTCTGTGCGGTAAAATAAAAAGTACTATTGGCTTTACCACAAAACAAAATAATCTTTACGCAAACCTTAACAATTTTTCACTAAGCCAGTTTGTATAACATTCTATTTTTTTGTTACAATTACTTTCCAAACGATTTAAAAAACCTAATTAACGATGCATTTAACCCACTTACTGCTGTACGTACATCCCAGTTATCTACATTGCGTTTTTCTATAAAATTAGAAATGCCACGCACCTGCACACAAGGCGTTTGGCTTTGTTGGCAGGCATAATAAAACGCGGCACCTTCCATCGTTTCAATATCGGGGTTTAGGCGGTGAATGGTTTTTTGTATATTTTTAAAATTACCACTAACTTTATTAACTGTTATTGCATTTACAGGCTTTAAACTATCTAACCACTTGGCAATTAGCTTGTTTTCTTTATCAATGTTTGGTAAAGTAGCAGCTTGGCCCAAACCCAAATCATCAATACTTAAAAACTGGCTATCGTTTTCGGCACCTAAATCTGCGAAAATATCTTCTTTTACCCAAACCACATCGCCCAAGTTATACTCGGATTTAAAACTACCAGCAATGCCAGCATTTATGGCTAAATCGTATTTGTTGTTTGCCAATTTTTGTCCCAAAGCAAAGGCCGTTGCCACCATACCTACGCCGGTAAACAAAATTTCTACGTTAATTCCCTCAGTACTAAACGATGAAGATTCTTCTTTAAAATGAAAAAAAGAGGTAACATTTTTAAGCTCTAATTTTGTTGCGGCAACCAATAAAATATTCATATCCCAAACTTACGCACAATTAGGCAAAATGTATGTTTTCGGTTGTAAATGCTTTGTTTATATTTGCGCTTTATTTTTAACAACAATGATTTACATTACAAGAAAAGAGCATTTTAACGCAGCACACAAACTTTACCGCCACGATTGGAGTGTAGAAAAAAACGAAGCCGTTTTTGGGCGTTGCGCAAATGCTAACTGGCATGGCCATAATTACGATTTGTATGTAACCATAAAAGGCGAAATAAATTACGAAACTGGTTTTGTAATGGATTTAAAAGAACTAAAAACCCTTATTGTACAATACGTTACCGATAAGTTAGACCATAAAAATCTAAACATCGATGTTGATTTTATGACAGGTAAAATGGCATCTACCGAAGTATTAGCCATAGAAATTTGGAAACAATTAGAAGCCCCCATTAAACAACGTGGTGCCACCCTACACTGCATAAAACTGTACGAAACCGCCAATAATTTTGTAGAATACTTTGGCGAATAATTTTTTTGAAGCAACAAAACGGGGGTAAGCTTTTAACTTAATTTGTACCAGCTTTACGCTAAACTCCGCACTCGCTAAAAATGCTCGCTTGCGGGGTATCGCTGCAATCTGGGCTAATGTTAAAGGTTGGTGGGTTTGGCGGAGGTTTGCGAACGGGGATAAACATAAAAGTTACCTAAACTACTGGCTTAAAATTTATTTTTTGCTGCTCGTTTCTCGATAAGTGACGAACAATTTTATTTACTTGGTACGATTTTGTTACGAATGTATTCACACTTTCATCAAATTTTTGACTTATTTGTAACTCAACTTCTAAAACATCTCCTTTCGCAAACGCTTCGCCTTTATCAATTAACTCATAAAATGAAGGATCTGCTATTTTAGCAGAAATTTTAATACCACGATAGTAAAAATCCCATTTTAAATTTTCTTCAAATGAAACTCTAACCACGTTAACTGTTGCCGCCTCAATAATTTTTCTTTCGCCTTCCTCAATATCCTCCGATTTTTGGGCTAAATCTACAAACTCACTTTTATCAACCCTAACCAATGGCGTTTCGTTTTTATCTGTAATCTCAAACCCAGTTATTGCAGGGTCGTTGTTTAAAGTTTCAAAATTTTGAGCCAAAGCATCTTTTACCACTGGGTTATGCTCGTAAATGTTGAATGTTGCATTTTCAATAATAATTACATTACCATCTTTATTTATAATTTTTGTTTTATCGCCGCCCTGTTGCTCAATTTCTTTTGCTTTTTTACCTTTTAAAAATTTCTTTAGTTCTATTAAACCAACAACAGTACCCACAATGGCCGATCCAACCTCAATATTATCTGTTGTTAACAGGTTTTTTAAGGTATCTAATGCGGTTTCAACAAGCTCAATATGGCATAAGAAACTACCTTTTTCTAGCGCCTTTACTTTAATCTCTATTTTTTTACCGCTATTTAAGTATTTGTTAACCTCTTGTACAATTGTAGTGGTGTGTATAAGGCTGCTAACGAGAATATTTGCGTCAACTTGGTGTTGCTGACCATCAAATTTTATTTTAAAATCGTTTCCAAATATTTTATCGTTGTCCATTAAATCAAATTTATGTAAATATTTAGTTTTATATAGATTTTTGATTTTAAAATTCAAGGTTTTTCTTAAAAGTTACCGCACTTTTTTAATCTATTGGCGTAGCGGTTTTTAAAAAAGCGTAAATGGTTTTTAGTAACTGTTAGGTTTGTATTTCGTTAATTATTTTGTGAATGTTTAATTAATTTCTATACTTTCCATATATAAAACTGTTTAAAAGGTAATTAGCTTTTAAAACTATAACTTGTAAATAAACAAAATAAACATAAATATATGCAAACAAAATCATAAATGGCTATTTATACGCAAAATTAACTTTACAAGTAAAAAACAGAACCGGTAAATTTTAAAACCTTTAACCTACTATTTACCCCATTTTACAACTTAACAATTTAATAATGCTTGCTTTATAAAAACTTGTTTTACTTTTATCGCTAAAACTTACTTTTAATTAAAAAAACTATGAAAAAAATTATACTTTTTGTTTTGATGTTTTGCGCTACAAGAGTATTGTTTGGACAAACGTTTACGGATAACGGAATTAATTATAAGGTAACTAGTCCAACAACAGTTGAGGTGGGTTTAAATTCTGATTTTGTGGGAGATGCTGTTATACCTAGTAGTGTAACTAATGCTGGCGTTGTGTATGAAGTAACTCGAATTGGGGATTATGCTTTTTTGAATTCTTACTCAAATCAACAAGATCTTCCAATAGGTTTAACATCTATAATTATTCCTAACTCAATAACTAGTATTGGTTATGGAGCATTTTATGGCTCTATTAGACTAACATCAGTTAATATTCCAAGTTTGGTAACAATTATTGAAGACGAGGTGTTTAGGTTTTGTGTTAGATTAAAATCGGTAAATTTACCCACAGGTATAATTAGTATTGGAACAGGGGCATTTAATCTATGCTACGATTTAGAGTCAATAAATATACCTAATACGGTAAAAACGATTAAACCAGGTGCTTTTGACGGTTGCAGTAGTTTAATTTCGATAATTATTCCAAATTCAGTAACAACTATTGGGTATAATGCATTTATATTTTGTAGTGGTCTAACATCTGTAAGCATTCCTAATTCAGTGACCAGTATTGATTACAACGCATTTGGTATTTGTGTAGTTTTAAAATCCGTAACGGTAAACTGGTCAAATCCTTTAATTATAGATGAAAATGTATTTAACGGTGTACCATTGGCCTCCGCAACCCTCTACGTCCCATTTGGCACCCTAGCCGCCTACCAAGCCGCCCCAGTTTGGAAAAATTTTGGCACCATTTTAGAAATGCAACCTATAACTTTTACCTACCAAGGCATTAATTTTAAAACAACCAGCCCAACCAAAGTAGAAATTACCGCAAACCCTAGCTTTACTGGGATACTTAACATACCAAGCAGCGTAACTTACGAGGGTATAACCTATGATGTAACCAGTATTGTTAATAATGCATTTGCGGGTACTGGTATAACAACCATAAACATTCCTGCTTCGATTACCAATATTGGTAATTATGCTTTTGCAAATTTAACTGGTTTAACCGCTGTAACGGTAAACTGTTCAAATCCTTTAATTATAGATGAAAATGTATTTAACGGTGTATCTATCGCCTCCGCCACCCTATACGTACCAGCCGGCACACTAGCCGCATACCAAGCCGCACCTGTATGGAAAGATTTTGGTACTATTTTAGAAGAAGGTACACTTCCATTAACCCTTATCAGCCTAACTGCCAAACCCACAGCCAATGGCAATCTAATAAACTGGGCAACGGCCGATGTGGTAAACGTAAAAAACATAATTTTAGAACGCTCGGGTGCGGATAATAACTTTAGCCCATTGGCTACATTGCCCCTTACCGCAACTCAGTACATAGATACTAACCCTTTGGCAGGAGATAATTATTACCGCCTAAGTACAATAGATAATGATGGTAGAACAAAGACCTACAAACAAATAGCTCTTGTAAAAGGCTTAAGTAACGATGTTACTTTTTACCCCAACCCAATTACCAATGGTGTTTTAAACGTAGTAGCTGGAGCATCTAAATTACAGTCGGTAACTTTTTTTGATTTAAATGGCAAAAAAGTTGTTTGGGTAAACAGCCTAAATAGCTTCAATAAAGTAGCAATAAGCACACAACTCCTTGTTCAAGGGATATATTTTTTAGAAATAATCAGCGAGAAGAGTAAAATTGTTAAAGAGATTATTGTGAATTAAGGTATATATTTGGGTATATTTTTCTTATTGATGCCTTCGCTTAAAGCGAAGGCATCAATAAGAAAAAAGCGAGGCAACTAAGTAAATCATTAGACTGCGCAGTAATGGACATAGTTTTAAAAAACGTTAAGAAAAAAGATTTTCCACTACTTAAATCGCTTTCCAAATCACTCGGTTTTGAAATTGAAAAGGAAGAAAAAACATATAATCCTCAATTTGTAAAAGAAATTTTAGAATCCGCAAATGAGGTTAGGCAAGGTAAGGGGATAAAGTTTTCGATGGAAGAATTAGATTGTTTATGGAAATAATCTATTCTAAAAAGGCCATAAAAGATTTAGAGTTTTGGTCAAAATCTGGAAATAAGATTATTTTAAAAAAGATTTCAGAATTAATTAAAGCGATTCAAATAAACCCTTATTCAGGGATTGGTAAACCCGAATCTTTAAAATACGAATTTGCTGGCTTCTGGTATAGAAGAATTGACGCAAAACACAGAATTATTTATGATATAATTGACGAAAACACCATAGATATTTTAAGTATATTATCCGTAAAAGGGCATTATAAATAAAACCTACCGCCGCGGTTTGAATATTTTTTTAATTAGCTAACAATGCCTATTGTCTTTTTTTATTTTGCCTATACATAATTTGGGCTATTCGCCAAAAACTGTGAATAGATTTTTAATAATAAATTTATTACCATTACACAGTTGTGCGTTTGCGGACGGCCTAACTATTATTTGGATAGGGAAGCTAATAAATTTTTTGTAGAAACATTCATAAATTGCTAGCCGAGCAATTCGCAGCGTGTTGCAAAAACATTGTTAAACCACCAACCGTAGTTACCACGCCTTGAATTGCGCAATAAAAAATTTATTGAGCTTACCAGACAAATCATAGTAAGCCTTGATTTTTTGTTTATTTTTCATCAAGGAAAAAGAAAAAAAATAAATGCCTATTATTTAAATAAAATTATTTGTCCACACATTATGGCGAAAAGCCAATAATTTAAACCAAGCCGCACTAAATCAATTCGGTTCATAAATGTTGCGAAAAACTAAACAATCAAATCCGTTCTAACAAAAACCATCTCTCCCCCAAAATTGTATTATAATAAACCAATTTAATGATATACCTCCTTTACATCATATTTAGTTTTCTAATTTTACGGTTTTCGGTAACGTTGTTTAACTTTATATCCAACCCAAAACTTGGCAATTCGGTAAAACAGTACCATGATTTGGTGTCGGTACTAATACCAGCCCGAAATGAGGAAGAAGATATTCTTAAACTTTTACAATCCTTAAAATCACAAAATTACCAAAATATTGAGGTTATAATTTTGGATGATGCATCAACTGATGATACTTTGCAAATTTGCAAAGATTTTTCTACTACCGATAATCGTTTCAAAGTAATCTGTGGTAATCCATTACCCAACAATTGGTTAGGTAAAAACTATGCTTGCCACCAACTAGCGCAACAAGCTAAAGGTAAATATCTATTGTTTTTAGATGCCGACGAGACCGTAAAACATAACTTAATTAATAATGCCATCCACCAAATGGTGTTAGGTAAACTTGCATTATTAAGCTTATTTGCAAGCCAAATTACCCTAACACTAGGCGAAAAATTGGTGGTGCCCCTTATGCACTTTTTGTTGCTAAATTTGCTACCCTTACGGTTGGTAAAATTAAGTAAAAACCCAGCTTTTGCAGCTGCAAGTGGGCAGTTTATGCTTTTTGATGCTAAAATTTATAAACAACAATTGTGGCACCAACAGGTTAAAAACAAAGTGGTTGAAGATATTGAGATAATGAAAGCTGTTAAACAACAAGATTTTACTGGCGAAACTCTTTTGGCAAACCGTTTTTTATACTGCCGTATGTATAAATCTTACAAGCAAAGTTTAAATGGTTTTAGTAAAAATTTATTAGCTGGCTTTGGTGGTAGTATAATGGGTTTGTTGATTTTTGTTGCTTTACTAAGCCTTGGATTGCCTTTTATTTACTT